>CAYQMZ010000008.1:0-31063 GCA_964418725.1 uncultured Pirellulaceae bacterium | reverse complement strand
GGTTGGCGACGTGTGCTACGTCCCATCCAGACAGCGTGACCTCGACACAGCGAACGCCCACTTCGACTAATCTCGCAGCAGCCAAACAACCACGGCCGAATGCCGAATCGCCAAAACTTAATCGTTCCGCTTTCGGCACGTTGCTTACGTCAAAGGCTTTCAGTTGTTCGCTGCTCATCATTTTGACGGATTGCTGAATCGTTGTTTGATGCAGCGTCTTGTTCGCTTCCAGGTTGCGAAGGCGGCCTCGCCCGAATTCTCGATCCAGCACCTGTACATCTTCCAACCGGTGCGCATACCGATTGTCAGAAACGCGTTTCGATACATCCGGAATTGGTGCGTTGGGATCGCCAGTTTTGAAGGCATCGAATTGGTCGCCCAGGTAACCGCCCCGGCTGGGCCAGCCGCCGGAAAAGATGGAAACATGCCGTGGTATTTCAGTAAGGTCAGTTGGCAGTTGGTGAGCCAGTAACGCACCGATCGACGGGTGAACCAGTGTTGGATCCGGACGAAAGCCAGTCTTTACGTTGTAGTTGGCTCGTTCATGGTCGCCCTCTTTCGTGACCACGTTTCGCACGATCGAAAACAGTTCCATCTGCTCCGCCACTTTAGGCATACCGGCAGCGAGCTGAATTCCCTTGACGCTGGTCTCGATTGCGTCGGTGCCACCCGCGATGTCGCGACCTGGGTGGGGATCAAACGTTTCAAGTTGGCTATTGCCCCCGTCCAGCCACAACAAGATCAGCGATTTCGCTTGATCACCGTGCTTCGTTTCCCCCAACCTGCCGAGAGCAAAACTTGCTGGGGTAAGCCAAGCCAGTCCGCTTAAGCCCAACAGCTTCAACGCGCTACGACGGTGAAAGTGATCCGCTGAACCGCAATGTGAATTCATGGTCATGTGTTCGTCAGCTTTGCGTTTGGATTGTTACCTATTACAGGTCGTTGCCAGCCAGTAGCCGGTCCTGGCGAAGGCGTTAATGGTTCCAGGAAAACTCTGTGCTGTTTAACAGTGCCCAGTAGATGTCCTCGAGCTTCTGAATTCTGTTGGCGTCAGAAGAGTCGGCGAGCCTTGCCACAAAGTGTTCTTGTTCTGCCTGTGATGGTCGGCGTGAGAACGCAACAAGAAATACGCTCTCGATCGCTTTTCCATCGTCACGAACCTGCTGCGCAATTCGTGTTGCGGAATTCATGGGACCGTCTTTCGAGCGTTCCTTCACCAGATTGCCGTTCAGCATCACGAGTCGCTGAGGAATCGTGCCTCCGCGATCATCGAATTCGTCTTCGCCAGTGTCGCCGTAGCGTTCCACGAAGTCGCCGACTTCTGTGTAGTAGAGGAACTGACGCAAAATGTGCGAGTTCGCATCGACTGTTGGAAGGGAGGCCGATTGCAAGATCGCACCCGCCATCTGCTCTGGACGTAACCGCGTGAGCGGAAATGTGGCCCATTGTTCTTCATGCTCTTTGGTAACTTCGAAGTCCGCGGCGCTGTCCAATTGGAAGACGCGAGTCATTGCGATCTGAGAAATCAGTCGGCGTAGATCATAGCCAGACGACGCGAAGTCTTCCGCCAACACCTCGAGCCCCGGCGGATATGGACCTTCCAGTGGGATGTCGTCGATAGGATCTACCAAGGGTCGCCCAAACATAATCGCCCAGACTCGGTTCACGGTCGCTCTAGCGAATGCCCTATTTTCGGGATGTGTGACCCAGTTGGCTAAACGTTCACGACGCGACATGCCTTCGTCTTCGTCAGATTCGTTTTGTTTCGAATTGACCTCGGCTGCATCCAACTCGGGAAAGAACGGCGTCTTCGGCTCGACGACAACTGCATCATCAGCATGCAAATAGGTGAATTCGTAGTCGCGATCGATGTCTTGAATTCCGACGCCTGATCCGCGTGCCTCGGAATAGAACGCCGCCAGTTGATGAAAGTCCGACTGTAACCAGTCTCCACCGAGGTTGTCATCGTGGCACTGCATGCAATCGAGGCGAACGCCCAAGAAGGCCCGCGTCGTCCGCGAGGCGAGACGTGGCTCGTCCGGTTGTCCTTCTTCGTTGGTGCCGTTGGTGACCGTGATGAAATTCACCGCGGGCTTGGCGGTCCACGAGCCACGGTCACTAATCATGGCTCGAACGATCGTATCGTAGCGTCGATTTTGAAACAGCTGATCACTGAGCCAGGATACGAATCGGCGCCTGCGATAGACAACGAATTCCCCGCCATCGGTTCCAACGAAGGCTCTGGCAAAGCGTTCTGCCACGTAATCGCTGTAGCGTCGATCATGCAGTAAGCGGGTAAGCCACCAGGGAATCTGTTGATCCGTGGCTACTTCTTCGAAAGCACGTATTTCTTCCAGCGACGGTACCGTACCCGTAAGCGCCAGTGACAGGCGTCTAGCAATGATGAGGTTGTCAGCTCTCTCGGCAACTTCGATCTTCGAAGAGTTCCAGTGCTCATCGAACTGATCATTAATCGTTGCGACGGTTTCAAGTAGTTCGAGGGGCAGGGGCTCGTTGGGCGGTCGTGAGGCGAGTTGTCTCTCTTGGAGCTGTGACAACACGAGCGTGCTGCACAACAGGCCAACTCCGATCATCAAGAAATGTCGCATTGCGGTGCCCCACGCACGTTTACTGGACCTGCCACTTAATCGATCGCAAGTCGTAACTATTTCAGAATAATTTTAGCACTTTGGCGAATTCGAAAAGCAGGACGCGAAGACCGTTCGGCCGCGAGTTCAGCTATGATTGCATCAGCGAGCTCATGCGACCAAGTCAATTACTTCAAGAATCGACCGGAACAGCCGCATGAATCCTCCGCATGCCAATTTTCTGACCAGTTTGAATGCTGAAGCGACTGCCGAGATTGTGGACAACCGTCGAGTTTACGTCGCCGAACCGCTACCCACTGCACCGCCAAGCAACCACGAGCCCAAGCCTCGAGGGAATTGGATTACGCGAGGTAGTAAACAGGTTTGGGGTTATGTCTGCACCGCGACACATTGGTGTTTTGGCTTTGTCAGTTTGATCACCATTTTGTCCGTCTTGGCGACGATTCCAATTCTGCAGTTCCTGAGTCTTGGGTACTTGCTGGAAGCCGGCGGCCGCGTCGCAAAGACTGGTCGGCTTCGTTCTGGCTTCATCGGCATTTCACGAGCCGCCGCTGTTGGTTCGATGGCCCTTGGCGTTTGGCTGACGATGCTTCCAGTTCAAGCGATGTCCAGCTACTGGTATTCGTCGTCACTGCTAAATGGAAATGTGGGGCAAACGAAAACACTGCGGGTGCTTGTGTTGACGTTTGGTACGCTCGGCATGTTTCACATTCTGTGGGCAGGGTTTCGAGGCGGAAAGATTCGTCATTTTCTGTGGCCCGCACCGCTTCGATTGTGGCGGCGAATTCGAGAAGGAGGCATGTACACAGAGGCCTCGCATCGTCTCGAGGCATTCGTCAAATCGCTGAGCCTGCCGCACTATTTCTGGCTCGGCTTGCGAGGGTTTGTTGGTGCCACGATATGGCTGTTCTTTCCGGTCACGATGCTGGCAGCTGCGACAGGTTTTTCTGATCCAGGGTTTGGCGGATTGATCGCCTTCATTGGCGGATTCTTGCTCGCCATTGTGCTCGCGTACCTTCCGTTCTTGCAGATGCGTTTGCCGTTGACCAATCGTTTTCAAAGCCAGTTCGAGATCTCAGTCGTTCGCGATCGATTCAAGCGAGCACCGATTGCATTTTGGTTCTCGCTGTTGGTGACGCTGGCGTTGGCGGTTCCCCTGTACATATTGAAGGCAGAGTTGATTCCGCGTGAGGCAGCTTGGCTTCCTAGTCTGTTCTTCGTCACGATGATGTTCCCAGCGAGACTTGCCGTGGGCTGGGCTGTCAGCAGATCGGAACGACGCGAAACGTCCAGACACTGGTTCTTTCGTTGGGGTGCTTGGTTAGGGATCGTCCCAGTGACATTGATCTATGCGTTGATTGTCTTCTTCACGCAATTCACGTCGTGGCACGGAGCAGCAAGCCTGTACGAACAGCACGCATTCCTGGTGCCTGTGCCTTTCTTGGGCTACTAGTGCGCTGAGTCGTTAGTTTTTTAAGAGGTAGGCTACCGGCCTTTGGGCGGTCCATCTCCTGTTTTGTCCGGTAGGAACCGGACCTACGAATCAAGCGAATTAATGAAACAGGCTACTAGCGAGTGCACGGAATGTGTTCGCAACGATGATGTCTATGCTGGCAGCAGTAGCAGCCGTGTGATTCGAAGATTCGTGATTCCCGTTGTCGTCAGTACGACTGGAGCAACGCAACTTCGATAGTCGATGAAAAATTCGTCCCACCTAATCTTCCCACCTATCGCTCCCTTCGATCATGTCGCATTTGCGCTGGATCCTCGTTGTCGCCATAGCCGCGCAGACTTTCTGCACTCGCGTCAACGCAGAGCAATTGCAGCGACTACCGTTGGAGCCTACCCGGACGTCTGCGAATGAGATGTCGGCGGTAACACATGATGTCGCCATCACATCACAGGTACCGCAATCGCAGCCACCAACAGAGACCTTTAGCTCTTACGAACAACAGTTGCTGACACACGAGCAAATCTTGGGTCCGACGGAGTTCGTTTATTCACTGTTGGATGTGGAAGGTATCGCCACGAGTAGCAATCCCGCACTTGCTGAATCGATGTCTAGAATCGAGGCGGCGAAGGGAAACGCATTGCAGGTAAGTTTGCCTCCGAATCCAACGGTCGGATATGTCGGCAATGAGATTGGCAATGAAGGTGTCGCCGGGCAACATGGTGCCTACTGGCGTCGTCAGTTCGTGCGCGGTGACAAGTTAGCACTGAATCACCAGATCGCTTGTCGAGAAGTTCACCGCCTGGAGCAAGAGTACCATGTGTTGCGTGAACGCTTGCTGACGGATGTGAGAACGACGTTTTACGAAATCGTTTTCTTGCAGCAGCGAGCTGGTTTGCTCGAACGGATTTTGGAAACCAACGAGCAGGCAGCGAAGATTGCGGAGCAACTATTCGATGCGGGAGAGAACACAAAGAGCGACGTTTTGTTACTGGAGCTAGAATCCGAGCAGACATCGACTGATCTTATCGCTGTCGACGCGGCACGTAAGGCAAAGTGGCGCGGTCTGACTCGATTGTTGGGCCAACCGGATCTTGAGGAAGGCAAACTTTCAGAGCCTGAGCAAGATCTGGAAATCGAATGGGAAGAGGCCGTCGCTTTGATGCAGCACAGTCCGCAACTGGCGGCAGTTCACGCCGAGGTATCGCGAAATCGTGCGGCTGTTCGTCGAGCGATTGCAGAGCCGATTCCCAATCTGAGTGCCCAAGTGTCGTGGCAATATGACTACTCAACGAACGACGCCTTCGCGGGTGTCCAGCTTGGAATGCAGATTCCAAAGTTTGACCGAAACCAGGGTGCGATCTATGAAGCGAACGCAAATGTGCGTGCCTCGCTGCAAAAGAACGAACGAGTCCGATTAGCCATCGAACGGAACCTTGCAGAGAAATTCGGCGCTTACGAGCAAGCCAAGAATCAGCTTCGGCGAATTGACGAAGTAATCGTGCCCAAGGCGGAAGAAGTGGTTAGAATCGCGTTGGGCTCATACAGAGCCGGGGAAGCCAGCCTGGCCGACATCCTGAATGCGCAGCGTTCTTTGCTTCGATCGCTTGTGCGGCAGTTGGACGCTCGGCGTCAATTGCGACTGTCTTACGTTGCCATGCAAGGCTTCCTCTTGTCCGATGGACTGTCCGCAGGGTAAAGCAATGGCGATTCGTAGCCAACAGATCGTAACCAACGTTGTGTTGATCCTGTGCGCATTCGCCGCGGGTATCGGGGTTGGCGTTGTGATGTACCCGGAGTTCTTTCCGGCCCAAGTCGTCGTTGAAGACGACCACGATCATGCTCATGACGACCATGCTCACGACGATCATGCCCACGACGATCATGCCGCTGGCGAGGGCGATCACCTCGACCTGACAGAGCAGGCAGTCGCAAACCTGAATCTGGAAATGGGAGAAGTTTCGGTAAGCGACTACTGGGAGAAAGTGGCTTTTCCCGGAGAGGTCGTTGAGGTTCCCGGCCAAAGTGACTTGTCTGTGGCCGCCCCGGTTGCGGGCGTCATTGAGCATGTCGCGGTACGCGACGGACAGAGTGTCGAACTGGGCGACCAACTCTTCGAGTTGCGGATCACAGATCCGTTGACCACGACGGCACAATCCGAGTTGTTGAGTGTCCTCGCCCAACTTGATGTCAACGGTAGAGAGATCGAGCGTCTGCGTCCTTTGGCTTCCGAAGGCCTCGTTGGCAAAAATCGAAAACGAGAGCTGGAGTACGAGGTTGAAAAGCTTGAGGTTCTCAAGCAAACCAGAATCCAGGAATTACTTGCTCGCGGTTTGCCAAAGGCAACGGTGGAACACGTCGTTCGTACTCGGCAGTTGGCCAAACGTTTGTTGATCACAGTGCCTAACTATGTGCAGGGCGATCGACCATCCGGCAACGAGATCACGAAGCAAGTCGGATTGAATGGTCAACCAAGTTATTCGGTGGGGGACATCCACACGCATCCTGGTGACGCTATCGAGGCCGGTCACTTGCTTTGCGATTTGTCTTATCACGGTCAGCTGTACATCCAAGGTAAAGCGTTCGAAAGCGACGTCGCCGCCATCAATCGCATGTGCGAGCAAGACTGGGGAATCACTGCCGAGTTTGGCCATCAGCATCACGACGGTCACAAACACAGCTCGATACGCGAAAACCTGAAGATCACGCGAATCGACAACCATGTCTCAAAAGAAGGCGTCTTCTCGTTCTTTGTCCCAATCGAAAATGAAGTCAGGCAGGAATTTCACTCGGAAGGCCGGCTCTACCAGCAATGGCAGTTTCGACCAGGGCAACGTGTGCACCTACGACTGCCCGTGGAAAAGCACGAAGCGAAAATCTGTGTTCCAACAAGCGCCGTGGCCGTGACTGGACCTAACGCATTCGTATTTCGCAAACACTCTGGCTCACATGCTCATGAGCACGAAGAAGTGGCCTCGCTGGTTGGTATCGGTGTGGGCATCGGCGGAATCGAGGAAGACGCTGGCCACCATGACCATGAGCATGAGGACGAGTCGCATCAGCACGATGAGTTGGAAGCTCATGAGCATGCTGATGGCGATCATGATCACGCCGGCCACGACCACGCTGGGCATGATCACGACGACCATGATCACGATGAATCAGCCCACGCGTTCCTTCAGCTAGAGCCCGTTCCGGTGCATGTCATCCACCGAGGCCACGACTATATCGTGATCGAACCGACTGGCGACCTGCATGTTGGCGACGAGATCGCCATGAACGCGGCCTACAAGCTGCAACTGGCGATGCAGATGGCTGCGGGTGGTGGTGGCGGACACTCACACGATCACGGCCACGACCATTAATGATCGTCGATTCGGCTTAGTCGAAATGCCTCAATCATGACGCTGTCGGTTCGGTAAGGATCGGTTCACAGTCTGCTCACGTTAAGCGGTCGTCCCAGGTAAACCGCTGTTTCCGGTGCAATTTCTAACCACCAGATGTTGGGCGAAGTTGCGGAATTCGTTAGGGGAATTGGGGTCTACAGCGTTTGTTTCAGTGGACCTGTCTCACCTCAAAATGAATCACATGGAAATTCAACAACTAGTCGACGAAGTCTTTCTGGAAGCCGTCGACACTCTACCGGAAAATCGTCAGGCGTTTCTTGACAGACGATGTGCGGGATTGCCACCCACAGTCCGCGATGAAGTCGAGAAACTGCTGGCTGGCGACGACCTCGCAGTTCAGGCGAAATTCACCGCTGCTGAGCTGAACGTCGCTGAGATCGTTGCTACTACGGAAGGCCTTTCGCCTAGCGAGGTGGAACAGTCCGTCGGTCCCTACCGCCTGCTGCAACAATTGGGTGAAGGAGGTATGGGCGTCGTGTACATGGCGGAGCAGCGGAAACCTGTTCGTCGTCGAGTGGCAATCAAGCTTGTGAAGCCGGGGATGGACACCCGGCAAGTTCTAGCCCGATTCGAAGCGGAACGCCAAGCCTTGGCCATGATGGAGCATCCCAACATCGCGAAGGTACTAGATGTCGGCCAATCGGAATCTGGCCGCCCGTTCTTCGTGATGGAACTGGTGAAAGGCGTGTCGATCGTCAAGTTCTGTGATGACAATCAATTGAATGTGAAGCAACGGCTTCGTTTATTCGTTTCCGTTTGCAATGCCGTGCAACATGCACATCAAAAGGGAGTCATCCATCGAGACCTCAAGCCAAGCAACATTCTAGTCGCCAAATACGATGATGAGCCCGTCGCAAAAGTGATCGACTTTGGACTAGCCAAAGCGATGCAGCAGCCGCTCACCGAAAAGACGATGTTCACTCGGTTCGACCAGATCGTGGGCACCTACGAATACATGAGTCCCGAGCAGGCAAGCTTCAACCAGCTCGACATCGACACTAGAACATTCATCTACTCGTTGGGAGTACTACTGTACGAGCTGTTGTCTGGGACAACGCCTCTGGATGCGAAATCACTTCGTTCCGTTGCTATCGATGAATTGTTAAGAATGATTCGAGAAGTGGAGCCGCTGATCCCCAGTTCGAAACTTAGCAGGTCCGATGCCTTGGCGTCCGTCGCCAAGAATAGGTCGGTGAATCCACCTCAACTGAATTTGTTGTTAAAGGGCGATCTAGATTCGATCGTAATGAAAACGCTCGAGAAAGAACGCAATCGACGATACGACACCTGCAGCGCACTGGCAGACGACGTCAAACGCTATCTTAATGACCAACCCGTTGAGGCCACACTTCCGTCTACTGCCTACTACGTGAGTCGTTTCGTGCGACGCAATCGCTACGCCGTGATTGGTGGGAGCGTGTTCGTTTCAGCGTTGGCAGTGGCTGCGTTGATCACGACTGTGCTTTGGTTGAAGTCCCAAGAATTGGCGGGTGATCTCTTAGTCAAAGAGGGCGAGTTGGAAGCCCAAGTTGAACAACTGCAAGATACGACCGAGCGGCTCCGTGCCTCTGTTTACCAGCGAGCGATGGGATCCGCGTCTCAGGCACTAAGGCAGTCGAACTTGCCTGGGGCGTATGATGCCTTGGAGTCGCAGATGCCGTCTGACGATGCAGCGGAAGATCAACGCGGTTTGGAATGGTACGTCTTGGCAAGCATGTGCAAAGCAAACCAAGGGGTATCGATCGCCGAGTTCGACCAATGGTGTATAAGTCAAGATCGACGGACAGTCGCCATGATGGCGAGTGAGTCGGTTTTCACGATCGATGTGGCCACCGCTACACGAAAGAAGTTTAACGCGAGAGCGGACCTAGCAGCCAATTCAACTGGCTTAGTTGCGATTTCAAACGATCGAAGCCGTTTGGTGAGCCGGATTACGGACGGTCTTCGAATTGACGATACCTCTTCGGGGAAGACGTCCTACGTGAGTGGATTGGATCAAGGTCATTCGGCTGTCGCGATATCTCCAGACGGAGCTTTGGGAGCGAACGCAACGTCCACCGGAAACATACAAGTTTGGAAGACAGACACGGGCGAGATCATCTGGTCAAAACCGGCAAGAAAAGAGGCGTTGCAGTACATTTCGTTTACCGAAGACTCCAATCAACTCGTTACCGTTTTGAAACGCACCGAGCACGGTTTGGTCGTCTGGGACGCACGCAACGGAGAGCAATCTCGAATTCAAACGGACCAGTCACTTGCTCCAGAGGATGCAGATTTTCTCGATCAAAATCGCTTGGTAATGGGTGGTGCCGATCTAAAGATCGTTGACCTGACCGGAAATGAGCGGCAACTGGAGCAAACCTGGCTGCCGAAGATCCGTCCTGTCTATTGCCTGGCGATTTCTCAAGACGGCAAGCTAATCGCCTTAGGTACTAGTCGCCATAGCGTCCAAGTTTGGAATTTGGAGGCACGAAGCCTCGTTTGGCAAGCTAGTCTGACACACCGCTCCGTCGCCATGCAGTTTGCAGACGGCGATACGAAGTTGCTCATCGCCACAATGGATGGATTGGAGCAGCACAGCCTTGTGGAAAACTTAACTTCGGCGAAGCTGTCGACTGCATCGCGATTCTACTGGCCCGATCGAATCGACGTTCTTGACGGCACCACGTGTGTCTTAGCCGCTCCTCAACACAGGCTGGTCGTCTGGAACCCAGTGCTGGGGACAGAGCAATCAATAGCAGTCCCAACTGGACCGGAGTCGCTGGAGGTGCACAGCGTGGCATTCGATCCAACAAGCTCGAACGTTGCGGTGGTTTCCGCTTCTACAAAAGAGGGTGACCAGACGCGTGTTATGTCGACCATTGATTTGGAAACAGGAGAGCTAGTTAAGAGATTCGCGATCCCCAAAGATGATGGTCCATTCAGCATTGACTTCTTCTCTGATGGAAAACGACTTGCAAGCGGAAGCGAATTAGGCGCTGCAGTTTGGAATACGGAAACGGGCCAGGCGGAATGGCGATTTGAAGAGTCGACGAGCTCTGTCCCAATCGTGCGGATTTCGCCAGATAACTCAAAACTTGCCGGCGGAAATTGGACCGGCAATGTCTACGTGTGGGATGTCAGCGACACTCCCAGCATGATCAAAGAACTCAAGCAGTCGGACGCTGTTTTTACGATATCCTGGTCACCGGACAACCGCTGGCTAGTCGCAGGCGACGCATCGGGAGCCATCGTTGTTTATGACACGAAAGACTTTTCAAAACACGTCGAGTTACGTGGACACTCGGATCCGCTGCAAACGCTCACGTTCAGTCCAGACGGAACGGTGCTTTTTTCGGGCGCGCTGGATGGGCGTGTCAAGTTATGGAATGTGAAAGGCTGGTTCGAAGTGGCTGAACTGAACTACGACAAACCGATTCACGCTGTGCGTTGTATTTCAACTGCGGAAAAACAGCGGATTGGAATTTTGGTAGGCACTAGAGAAAATCACGACTCTCCAGCTGATGTCAAAGTTCACTGGGTCGACATCGATCGCACTGCAGATGGAAACTGGCTGCGTAAGCCGGTACGAATTGACGAAAAGTAGGCGTGAGTCAACGGCTCGGCGGAAGTTCGCGAACGATCCCTTGTTTGCAACCAATGGCAATGTACTTCGGAGTCCTAGGAATGCTCCGTCATGAACTTGAACAGCTTTGCGCGTGCCAATTTCCAGTCTCGCTCGACGGTTTGTCGCGAAACCTCCAACATCTCGGCAACCTCTGTGACCGTAAAACCGCCGTAAATACGGAAGCTGAGGACCGAAAATTGCCGAGGTGCGGTGGCCTCCAACTGCTTTAGCGCGTGTTGCAGAGATTCAAAGTCGTATCCAACTTGTTCCTGCAGTCTGTCAAAGACATGGTCTAGATCGTGCCCATTGCGGTCAGGGCTGTCGACCAGTTTCTTTCGGCGTCGGTAGTGATCAATCAACACCTGATTCATTGCGCGAATTGCAACGGAAAACAGGACTCGACGATTAGGGTACTTGGCAATCGCGCCGCCTGCTTCGAAACGCACGACCACTTCTTGGATCAAGTCAGTAGTATCTAGGTCGCCTCTTGGCTTTCCGCGAATAACCATCTTCGCGAGTCCTCGAAGATCTCCGTAGATTCTTTCATAGAGTTCTTCCCGTGCACCTGGAACTCCGTCCGCTGCAAGTTGCAGTAACTCCGTTATCCGCTCCGTGGATTCCGATAGTCGCCGCTGATTCTCTTCACTCATGCCGTTCGAAATCCAATCTAAGAATTTCCAATTTATTGTGAGGGGTTTGTTAGGGTCTTGCGTTCGAGCTTGTACGAGGAGGCTCTAGGGTATTGCCACAGCCTCCGTTTACATCCCGAATGCTGATGACGCAACATGATTCAGAGTATGCAATGCTTAGGGTCAAAGTAAAAGCCGCGCTAGTCACCTTTGTTCTGCTGTACGCTAGTTGCGCACAAGCCGGTTCGGTGCTCTCGTATGTCGGAGAGTCATTCACCACCATCCACCCTAGCGTTGGTGCGGGGAATGTCGTAGCAGTTTTCGAAATCGATTCTCAAATCACCAATGGAACAATACTCGGGCCAGCGGATGTAACGTCGTGGTCGATTTCGGCAGCCGGAAGAACAATCGATTCACTTTCTGCGTTTACGTTTTTTGATGCCGAGTTCAGGATTGGCCCGGCTCTGTTACCAGATTCTTGGGCGTTCATTGCCGAAGCAAATCTTGAAGGTAGCAATGCGCCGGAATCCATTTATTCACTTCTCGGCCCAGAGTCCGTCGTCGGCACTGGTGTTGGTACTGGGATCTCAGGTCTAGCCTTGGACGATGGATCGCCCGGCCCCTTTACCGCTTCTGCATCCTTTTCCCGTATCTCGGATGGAACTAGACCAGGTACATGGACTCGCGTGCCGGAACCCAGTGCTCACCTTTTCATGTGTATCGCCGCCCTAGTCGTGTGGGGAACTAGGGCTGGGCTTGGTCGAACACGCGTCGCCGCGGAATGGAAAACAACATCTGACTTTCTTGGGATTGTCGACCTTAAGAAGTTGTTCACCCATTCACTTGGGCCAATATCTGCCTGCATAGCCACAGCGAACATGGATCTGGGATAAGCATCGAAACCGGGCGAAGGGGCTGGGACGACCAATCTTTGTCCAGCTCTTGAGCTTGCGTAGGCGTTCGGCGGCGACCGCTCTCCCAGAGGGTCGCCGCCAGCTTCGCCGCAGGAACATGCGTTTTCAGGCTGAATGTCCAAGCGGCCGCAATCCCTCACATATTTTCTTGCAGCCACTGGGGTACTGACGACGACGATTGAATTGGCTATACCAGTCGAATGGAATGTAGACGCACTGCTTTGCTAGCTTACGCAGTGGCTTCCGGCAGTTATCTCCCTTAGATCGACAAGATCATCGCTGTTGGTCGGGCACATCCCTCAAAATCAGGCATACTTGTGCCTCGTTGTGAAACTAACGGATTGTATGTTTCACCTAGTCTCGGCATTGGATTCGCGTCTAAAGAACCGATGAGAATGCTAATCTTGTGAAAAATGGTCATAGTTTAGAGACGAATAAACTTGAATACGCTTTACACCGACGCCGAAACAGACACGCTTCTTGGGCCGCTTTCTGCTGAATTGGAACGGCATCTTCATTACACGCTTGGGCATGCGAACAAGCATGACGACCCTGGCTATGTGGTTCGCGCTGCTGCCCTTGCGCTACGTGATCGCTTGATCGCCCCATGGCAGCGCACCCGAAAGCAACTGGCTGAATCCGATACCAAAACGGTTCACTACCTATCGCTAGAGTTCTTGCTAGGACGGTCGCTGAACAACGCACTGCAGAGCTTGCAACTCGAGCCAGAACTACGCGACGTACTTCACCAGTACGGACACACGCTAGAAGAAGTTGTGGACCGCGAGCACGACGCCGGGTTGGGCAACGGTGGCTTGGGTCGCCTTGCCGCTTGTTTCCTCGATAGTTGTGCTCACCTTCAACTTCCAGTTGTCGGATACGGTCTGCGTTACGAGTACGGCATGTTCCACCAGCACA
This sequence comes from uncultured Pirellulaceae bacterium, assembly GCA_964418725.1. Lineage (GTDB taxonomy): Bacteria > Planctomycetota > Planctomycetia > Pirellulales > Pirellulaceae > CAYNJG01. The sequence continues at coordinate 17,529 of CAYQMZ010000008.1, read as the reverse complement.
TCGAATCGGGTCATCAGGTGGAAGCTCCTGACCACTGGCTCCGCGATGGAAACCCTTGGGAAATTGAGCGACCAGAAGACGTCAAGACGATCAAGTTCTTTGGACACACCGAGCGTGATGCTTCATCTCCAGCGGGTCGTTCGCGATGGGTGGGCACGCAAGACGTACTGGCGTTGCCTTATGACATGCCGATTCCCGGCAAGGATGCGAAGTTCGTCAACACGCTCAGACTGTGGAAATCCACGACGTCAGAGTTCTTTGATCTGCAGGAATTCAACTCGGGAAGCTATCCGGAAGCTGTCGCAGCAAAGAACCAAGCTGAGCAGATTTCGATGGTGCTGTACCCTAACGATGCCAGCGAGAACGGCAAAGAACTACGGCTGAAGCAGCAGTACTTCCTCGTTTCCGCCAGCCTCCAAGACGTCTTGTCTCAGTGGGTTGCAAAGCATGGTGAGAACTTCGAAGACTTTGGAAAGCAGAACTGCTTCCAACTGAACGACACGCACCCTGCGTGTGCAGTACCTGAACTGATGCGTCTGCTGATTGACGAGCACGGCCTAGATTGGGACGCGGCTTGGAAGATCACTACAAACTGCATGGCGTACACGAATCACACGCTACTGCCAGAGGCACTGGAGCGTTGGTCGGTAGAGTTGTTCAGCCGTTTGCTGCCTCGCTTGCTTGAGATCATCTACGAGATCAACGACAAGTTCCTGAAAGAGCTTGAGAAATTGTCTCCGAACGATGTTGAGTTGCGACGACGACTTTCGTTGATCGAAGAGGGCCACCAGCCTCACGTTCGCATGGCGTACCTGAGTATTGTCGGTAGTTTCTCTGTCAACGGTGTCGCGGCTCTCCATACGGAGTTGCTGAAGAAAGGCTTGTTTGCCGACTTCCACCGAATCTGGCCAGAGAAATTCAACAACAAAACCAACGGTGTGACCCAACGCCGCTGGCTGTCGCACTGCAACCCAGGACTGCGCGACTTGCTCAATGACTCGATCGGAAACGATTGGGAAACGAATCTGGAAGAGTTGCAGTCTCTGCGTCCGTTTGCTGACGATGCTTCGTTCAAGGAGAAGTGGGCCAACGTTAAGTCGGACAACAAGCAACGGCTATCTGCCTACGTACGGCAGGTTACTGGTCTCGATATTGATCCATCATGGATGTTCGACGTTCAGGTGAAGCGAATTCACGAATACAAGCGTCAGCTTCTGAACATCATGCATGTGATCCATCTTTACGATCGCATTTGCGAGGGCGACACCGCCGGCATGGTGCCTCGATTTGTCCTAATTGGTGGTAAGGCTGCACCTGGCTACCACGTTGCGAAGTTGATCGTGAAGCTGATCAATAACGTGGCACAGGTCGTCAATTCGGATCCTCGGGCAAACGATTTGCTGAAGGTCAACTTTTTCCCGAACTATCGTGTTTCGGCGATGGAGTGCATTTGCCCTGGCACTGATCTTTCCGAGCAGATCTCGACGGCAGGGAAAGAAGCCTCCGGAACGGGTAACATGAAGTTCATGATGAACGGTGCCCTGACGATCGGTACGCTGGACGGAGCCAACATTGAGATTCGTGAGCAAGCTGGTGCCGAGAACTTCTTCCTGTTCGGCCTTAACGCGGAAGAGGTTGCTCAACAGCGATTGAATTACGATCCGAATGCGATGATTGCCGCAGATCCAGAGATCTCGCGCGTAATGCAATTGCTGGAAGGTGGTCGCTTCAATGAGGCGGAACCCGGTATCTTCAGCCTGCTGACATCGGGCCTACGCAATCCTCATGACCAGTGGCTGACGATTGCTGACTTCCGAAGTTACATCGACGCACAGCGACAAGCGAGCCAGACGTATCTGGACGAATCGACTTGGCGTCGCATGAGTATCTTGAACGTGGCTAGTAGCGGCTGGTTCTCAAGTGACCGCACGATCAGCCAATACGCCAATGAGATTTGGAACGTTGATTCCGTCAACGACATCTAAGTCGCGAAGGTTAGAGTTGGTCTGTTGAGATCAAACTTTGGTGTGCGTCTAGTGCCGCGAGCAAGCTCATCGCTCGCGGGCTAGGCATTGCCAAAGTTGGCTGAGAGCAACAAAAAGTCGGCGAAGGAGACGGAACCGTCCCCGTCCATGTCGCCGTCGAGCCACGTAATGTCTTCGCGGGATTCTCCGAAGTTGGAGGACATCACGAGGAAGTCTGCGAAGTCGACGGTTCCGTCGAGATTCGCATCTCCAGGGAGTGCGCCCAGTAACTCGTCGATGAGAAACCGTACATCGTCCTGGTCGACTGTATCGTCACCAGTAAGATCGAACTGCTCGTCCGTAGAACTAGCCGCGATGGCCGCATAGAGTAACTCAACGTCTGCACGGTTGAGAACTTCATCCCCGTTCAAGTCACCCGGCAATCCATCGGGCGTTGGTATTCGCCCTGGCGAGCCGTCAACTTCGGCGCTAGCTCGCCAAGAAAGCGGGCTGTTCAACTGGGTGCTTGTGGCAGCTACGTCGACCGACTCTAGTGAGAAACCTTCACCGTCAGTGCTCGGCAGCCATTCGTCACTGTAGGCGAACTGCTGAATTATCTCGCCAGTTGCATCAACCAGCGTGAGCAACTCGCCACCGTTGGATAGTCTTCCTCCGTACTCGCCCGCAGGATCCATGGGCAAATCGCTGCCTTGCGCGACTTGAACCTCGTCGCCATACCGAGATCGAAATGCTTCGATGTTCTCGACAATGACGAGCGATGCACCTGGAGCAAGCGTCTGAGAACCGAATGTAAATCGGACACCCTGCGTGTCGTCATCCACCTCGGACTCAACAAATTTCACGTCTGACAAGTCAATTGCTTGGCCACTCGTATTCGTCACTTCGATGAATTCAAACTCATCGTTATCCAGATCCAGTTCCCCTTCGGCCGCATCACGAGGGTTGTAGTGCACTTCGGTTATTGCCAGCGTGCCAGTGGTCGCTGGCGTCGCGTCCGCCAGGAGTTCAGCCTCACCCAAAGCTGACCAGTCATTGCCGAGGCGAGCTCGAACACGCAGGAGTACGTCGCCGCCGGCTGGGATGCTGCCGTCGTAGCGAACAGCAGTAGGCGACAAATCATCACCCGACAGGCGAGGGTCCGATCCGTCGAGCGTGTAGTAGATCTCGCCTGAATCGGCAGAGATCACAATTGAATCGTTGGCGACTTCGATCGAAGGAGTGGACACATCCGCCCCGAAGCCGGCCGCATCAAATTGCTGCAGGACGATCGCTGATCTTCTTGGGAAGTAGTCGTCCAGGAGTTTCTGTAATTCTGGCTCCCACGTTTCGTCCACGGTATGTGGATCGGAAAAATGCTGATCACCCCATCGCGCGGATTCTCCAATCAAGGGCTCTCGAATGATGTTGGTGATCTCCACCATCCTTGATGCTGGCACATTGTCTTCGGGCGAATCAGGATTCCAGTCCGGTTGGTCAGGATTAACGTACAACGCACCACCAGGAGAAAAGTGCTTTTGAATGCGGTCGGCGAACCACAATTGAAACTCAGGTACATCACGCAGAATCGCATACGGTTCGGCGACGTTCCCGCTGATGTTCGTGCGGTCTGTCGTGACGGTATTCTTCAGCGTAAGCGACGTCTCCGCGTCCCAGATGAAGAATTTGAATCCGGTGCTGTCTGGCCCCCGTTGCCGGCCGAGATAGTAGTTGTGGTGAGGCCAGTCTGTATTGCCGGAATACATGTTGACGATCATGTAGTCGATGTAGTTTTCGACATCCAAGTAGTCTTCTAAATCCGGGTTGTTCGTGCCATCTGGATTTAGTCGTTGCAGTCGATTCCATGCAGCCAGTTGTGCGTCGCTGCCATTTCTGGCGTCACCAACTTCACGCGCCAGGCGCAGCATTTCTCTCCATGAATCGAGATCGCCATTGATCGCCTTGCCGGCGTTTTGGATATCCCAGTCTTCCTTGTCACCGCCGATGTAGTCGGATGCAAAGCCTTCGTCGGGGCGTTCCACGACGTTGTAAGTGCCCCAGTAGAGACCGTTCAAGTAGACGTGCGTATGCGTGCCGTGCGAAGCAGGTTGCCCCATGGCTAAGTGGGTGCGTCGTGAGAATTCATCTCGAGAATACAGCCGATTCATGAACATCTGACTGTTCGATTGCCATCCATCGTTAGCTTCCATGCGAAGCGTCACCGTATCGAATGAAGTCGTGGCGTTGTCTCCAAACAGCGGATAGTTCAGCTTTTCATCACCGTATTGCTTTTGAAATTTGAAGCGAAACGATTTCTTTTTTGTCTTTCCGAATGAGCGGAAGGCACCGCCTTGAATCTTCAACCCCGCGTTGATTTGAAAACCTTGCGTGCCATCAGGATGTATCAATTCCAGCGAGGCGGCTTCCTCAAGTGAGCTGTCCTGAGGGTTAGAGTAGATTCCATCGTCGCCAAACAGAGCTTCATTACTCAGCGAAATCGACAACGTTGGTATCGATGTCAGCGAGTCTGCGAGAGCGTTGGTGTACTTTCCGCCGTAGTCATCGTTGGGGCCGATGATGTCGGGATCGATTCCGTAGTCGGGAGATGTCCCGTTCCACGAACTTGGGAATCCAGCATCCAGCGTTGCCTGTCGCGACTGATCAGCAATGTCACTTACAAAGATGTAAGTCGACGTAGCGACTTCGGATGGGGTAAAGCCTTGTTTGAAGGCTGCAGCGCGAAGGACGGTTGTGCTGTCTACTGTGATCGGTGATTCGTAAGCTACGCCAGTCTCCTCTGTCGGCGGAGATCCATCCGTTGTGTAACGGATCTCAGCGGAGGCATCGGCGGTAGTAATAGTTACCTGTTGTGGCTGATCATAGAAACCGTGTGGCAGTTCGATCGTCACGGGCGCGACGAACCCGGCGCTGGTGGCACTATTACTGAAACTGGGACTGGGAGTTCGAAAGAACCCAACGTCGGATGCATCGACACTGACAACTCGCGAGAATGCCAACTCCGGTAGCATCAACAGGTCAGAACTGCCGGAGTTTCGATTTAGCGAATGAACTGCCAATACGTTTCCGGTCGGTCGCAACAAGTTTGCAAACTGACTTATTTCAAAGTCTTCGAATCGTACGGCGTCAGCATCTGGATTCTCGCTTGAAGATGTCGAATCAAAACGCGGCTGACGCACTCCGTTTCCATCTGCAACCCGAGTTCCATTCAAGTAAGCGACAAAGCCGTCGTCGTACTTCATCTTCAGCGTCAGTGAGTCGACACTTTCTAGCTCAGCAGCATCAAATTCGATTCGCGTATAGAAGCCGACTGTTCCGTTCGGCACGGTACTACGAAGTAGCGGAGCATAGTTGGAACCGGATCGCTCGTAACCGATGCCTGTCTGGCCGCGGTCCCAATCGCCATCATCGAAGTCGGGCTCTACCCAGGACAATCCGAGGGAATCATCAGTTGGGACGTGGTAGCTGGCTTCAGCTCGAGAAGGCAGTAGCGTTTCGTCGTCGCCGGTCGACATCGCAACGCCATAAGACCGATCCGGCGATTGAAATGGATAGTTGCTGTAGCCATGAATTGGTGTTCCATCGGTGTTAACAAGCTGAAGTCGCTCGCCGTTGGCCGTTAACTTGAAGTTCGTATGCAGCTCGCCGACACGTCGATCTTTTCCCGATGCGAAGATCAATTGAAATTGACGCGGCTCCAGCGTTACGTCGGGCAGTGTCCACTGGTCTACCGAATCGGCGAGTACCAGTCCGTCAAGACTCACGGCGTTGTCAGAGTTGTTGTAAATCTCTAGCCAATCGCTCGTATCGCCGTCCTCGTCTCGAAGGGTATCGTCGTTGGCGGCCATGAATTCGGAGATAAGCAAGTCGCTTACCGATAAGAGCTGTCGGCTCTCGAGTAATTCAAGTCGTCGTCTGTTTTTCAATCGCTTCATGGCTCCCCCAGGTCTGCTCTCATACTAACTCAGTCGCTGGAATCCAGATAGCGAATTGAGTGATGTAACGAGCTAGGGAAGCCTGATAACTCCACAACACTTGATGCGAAGGACCAGGACCCTGAACAGGTGACTTCAAAGCGACGCAGGATACTGTTCAGATTCGCGGGGCGTCAGTGAAGACTCCGTGAGCCAAGCCGAATCTTTACGACTTGGCTTCTGTGGTGAGAGGCTTCCTGCGAAGACCAACTCGCCTTGTCGCTTGGTCAGTGTATCGAAGCCAACAGTTCAGCGAGTGATGACGGCCGACGGCTGCTTTGGGGTAGCTTTGATCGCTCGGATCCAGTCAACGTCTAACTTGAACGGCCCCTGCTTCTTGTCGGAGATTGTGAAGCCAATGGAATTGACGTTCGGGGCATTTACGGGGCCCATGTTAGAAACGACTCGGCCAAACGAAGTGGCTCGGAAGAGTGACATGGGTACGCGAAACTCGATCCACTGATTCGCTTTCGTCTGCAATGTGACACGGTAAGTGAAGGCCATGCGGTTAGACGGTACCCGCAGATCCAAATTGTACACGCGACCGTCACCGCGGACCCGCAACCACAATTCGTCGTCTTGTTGAAGTCCCAGTCGCGGGCCTCGAGATCTGACGGAAGCGAAACCTCCATTGTTTGCCAGCGACAGGCTTCCGAAAAAACGAAGCTCTCCGCTTGGTGTGAATCCGTACTTTCCAGTCGATACTCCACCCATTACGCCGTCATTGACGTTCGTCCAACTTCCCCGAGTTTGAGGTTGGCCACCATCGAAGAGAGCACGGGCTTCGGCCGCTAGCCCGGCTTCAAAGCTTCCGAATACCGCGACGAAAGCAACGATCCAGTGGCTAATTTTATTCACGTCAATTTCCATCACTTAGCTCGAAGTACCTTCCTTAGCCACTCTAGTACTGGCTTGCGATGTGCCCACCGCGGAATCACGACCGCTATTCCCGGGAATCGAAGCTACGTTTCAAGGATTCTCGAGTGGTCGGCCGCGGTTGCCTGTCTATACCACCTACGGAGCGTCACCCGAGGGGGCATCAATGTCTGGAAAACGAATGATCTATGTGATTTTGACGATTGTCTTGCTAGTTGTCGTCGTGGGATGGAAAACGACTTCTCGTTCCGCCTATGAATCGGCTCAGTTCACTGTCGTGCGCTCAGACGGTCCATTCGAAATCCGGGAGTATCCAGATCTTATGATGGCGACGACCGTCATGGACTCTCGTCGGAAGGACGGCAATGATGGCAGCTTCTCTCGCCTATTCGGATACATAACCGGATCCAACGAGGGTAAGCAAAAGGTGGCGATGACCACCCCTGTGTTTATGGAATCCGATCACGACGAATCTTCGGGCCAGATGGGATTTGTCATTCCGAACCAAGTTGCGACGGAAAATCGGATCCCGGTCCCCACACGTGAGGACGTCCAGATCCGCAAGCGAGCAAGTGGACGATTCGCAACGCTTCGGTTTACGGGCCGAATTGAAAACGACGCCGTTGAGGCAGAGAAGAAACTTCGCACTTGGATCGAGCAAAATAATCTGCAGGTCGACGGTGCCGTAGAGCTTGCAGGCTACGATCCTCCTTGGACGCCTGGCCCTCTGCGACGCAACGAAGTGCTAATACGTCTGCAGGCAGACTAGACCGCGTATCGACGGATTGGGATTCGCGAAGGAGCGAAGCGAGGTGATCGCATTTGATTAGATCTCGATTTGGCCGTCGAAAACTTTAGTCGCTGGCCCCGTAAGGATGACGGGGGAGTCTACATCGGACCATTCAAGTTCCAGCGTTCCTCCCAAGAGCTCGGCAGTGATCTTGTTGCCGGTCCGTCCCGTGAGTACTCCAGCCACGCATACGGCCGAGGCACCCGTGCCGCAGGCTAATGTTTCTCCACTGCCGCGTTCCCAAGTGCGTTGACGGACAAGGTTCGGCGAGTCAACGGTAACGAATTCGACGTTTACTCGCGCCGGGAACAGTGGATGGTTTTCAATGGCTGGACCTAGCGTATGGACCAATTGCGTGACTGCCGTTTCTTGCGTCGCGTCGATGTCTAGGTCTTCCAGATAGACGACACAGTGTGGATTCCCCATGGAAACACAGGTAACCGGGAATCTTCGTCCAGCAATTTCGACTTCTTGCGCGACGACATATTCGGTTGAGGCATCACCTGGAATGAGTGTCGGGACCTCGCTGGCTTTCAATTGCGGCAGCCCCATCTCGATGCGAACTTGCTCCACCAATCCATTGTGCTTTTGTACTTCGACACGCAGAATGCCGGCGCCCGTCTTGATACTTAATTCACTTCCGTCGACAACTCCCTCGTCGCAAAGTAACTTGGCGACACATCGCAGCCCATTGCCGCACATTTCCGATAGGCTGCCGTCGGCATTGAACATTCGCATTTCTGCGTCTGCTTCGTCCGAAGCAGAAATCAGAATGAGGCCGTCGGCTCCGATGCCTTTGTGACGATCGGAAAGGTGCGGGGCAAGAGTCGATGGGTTCGGTGGTAAGGGATTCGCAAAGCCGTTCACATAGACGTAGTCGTTGCCGGCGCCATGCATTTTCGTAAATCGAAGCAACACAATAATTTTCCGGTGTGACCGTCGCCGAGTGCTGCGTCGGTCCTTAGAGAGATAACCTATACGCGCATCCTGTTTATTGAGATCTCGCGCCGACGGTGGAAAGCGAATGAAGAAGGTTTCGACCCGGTGCAGGGCGAGCCGAAACCATTGCTGCGTGCGAGCTACTTGCAATACGACAAGCTAAGCAGTGCGTAGGCAGTGACGAGTTCGGCGTCGCCTTCCAGCCATCGCTCGCTGCTCTCGTTGATCCACGAGCCGTCGCTCTGTTGTTTCTTCGCCAGCTCCGAAATCAATTCGGCTTTCCAATCGTGTTCAACGCCATCCGTGTCTTTCACCGACGGAGTTTCCAGCACACTTAGAGCCTTGGCAAAGGTGTGGTAGTAGTAATACAGACCGTCGTACTTGGCCTGCATCCCTGGATTCACGTCGAGGGTGTAATTCTTCGAGATCCATTCGGTAGCAGCCTTCACACGCGGATCCGTCTTGTCGAGCCCGGCATAGATCATGCTCTTTAGCCCCGCGTATGTCATGGAGCCGTAGCTGCGAAGGCCGCCGTTCTCTGTTTGGCCGGCCTGGCTGCTTCCGCCGGCGGCGCCCGTGTAGTAGAAGCCTCCGTCGTTGATCTTGTTGTTGAACGGTAGCGTGTTGTGGTGCGTCTCTAGGTTCTGGCAACGTGAGATAAAGATCAGTGCCCGTTGCATGGCTGGATCATCAGCCCCAACGCCGGCCGACTTTAAAGCCTCGACCATGAACGTGGTGTTGGATAGGTCGGGCCGTTTGTGCTTACCATAGCCAGCGCCGCCGTAAGAAGGTGACGACAGTTCGTGTCCTTCTTCAGCGTCCCACTGGATCTGTTTGACGAAAGCTTCTGCTCGCTTCAGGTGTCGCTTGAATCGTTCCGCCTTGCATTCGGCGAAACACATCATTGCTAGGCTGGTTTCATAGTTGCGATAGATCGAATCGGCTCGGTAGATGCCACCGTCGTCGCGGACGAATTGTTCCAAGTAGTTCAGAGCTCTTGCGATCGCGGGATCTTGCTCCGGAATGCCCTGACGCAACAGCGAAGTCGTTACCAGTGATGTGATGCCCGGTCCCAACTCCGCCGAATAGGATCCGTTGTCATTCTGAACCTTGCGAAGGAACTGCACTCCCTTCGCAATCGATTTCGAACGCACTTCTGCGGCCGTCGCTTGAGTGGCCGTGGCGGCCTCAGCGCCGAAGGCTATTGGCGAAAGACAGATTAGAACAAGCAGGCAATCAAATCGCATCGTGTTTTCTCCGTTTCAACGTTCCGAGCACCATTGTAGGCAATCTGGTCGGAATTGAAGAAACGGACGAAAAGAAATCTGATTGCCCATTGGACATGGCAAGAGCAGGCAACTTCCGCGGCAACTACGACAACGAACTACTGACGCAGCGATGCGAACCAATTCGACACTTGGTAAGTCGAAACGCTCGTTTGCGAGAAACGAGCCGCCGGCTAATGCAGATCAATCTATAGCAGCGTCTCATTCAAGGACAACGAGAATGTCGTCCGAGCTCATTATCAGTAACTCTTCACCGTCGATCTTGAATTCTGTTCCCGCATAGCTGCTGAACATCACCCGATCACCCTCTTGGACTTGGTGCGGGGCGCGGCTGCCATCCTTCAACAGTTTGCCGTCGCCAACTGATAGCACTCGTCCTTGTTTCGGTTTTTCGCGAGCCGAGTCCGGCAACACGATTCCGCCGGTCGTGACCTCTTCAGCCTCGAGTCGCTTCACAACAACTTTGTCGCCGAGCGGTTCTACTTTCATCGAATTACTTTCACCGAATTTCGCGTGCCGTCACTTGTTTCGCCTGCTTGCTATCAGCCAGCGGCGGTTGGTAGTCACGTATCGGCGTGATCCGTTCGCGACATTGAGCGGAGATTGTGGCACGGGGTTTCTCGCGATTCAAGCGGCAAGCCAAACAAGTGCGGCTGGGGACATATTCGGGGGCGTTGCGATGCTGATGGCACTAGCAGCCGCAGATTCTCCGCAAAAGCAGGCAGAAGAAGTTAACTGAAGCTAACAACCAGAAGGGTTTAACATTTCTCGCGGGATTACCGATGGACAAAGTAAAGCTGTGTAGACCTTGACGGTTAGCCTGACTTTAAGCCTCCCACCGAACGAATGACCATGACAGACTCAGCAACTGGATCTCTAGCGGCGTCTGAACAAAGCGAAGTCAAAGCAAGGAGACTGGATCCTCCTCACGATCTGATGCTTGCAAATCGAGGCGACGAGCCGGCTCCGCCGTGGATGGCGATTGCAGGACTCGACCCAGAGGCTGCTGGCGACCAGCTTGATCGACAGACCAGTGAATTGCTGGCATACGTGCAGCAGCAAAACGACGAGATTGATCAACGGCAAGAAGAGCTGAATGCCAAATTGGCTCAGCTAGATAATGAACTGCGAACGGCCCGACTGCGCACGGCGCGAGAAGCTGGGATGGAATTGGCCACCGATTCGACCGCTACAGAAGGAAGTGCTGTTGACGCCGGGATAGCACTCGATGGTATGAGTGAGTCTGAAGACGAGGGCATTGGAATGACGGCAATGAGAGAGCCTGAAAAGCCAGGAAAATCGAGTGGTCGAAACAGACCGACTGCTGGCGGAGAGTTTGAAGAAGTCGAAGAGTTGGTAGCACAGTTTTCTGGCGACTCGGCCTCGTCCCAATCCACTGGTTCTTCGGCCAGTGTATCGAAACACGACTCCAATGACTCGCGAATGGCCAGCGCCGACTTATCGGGTCAGCATGACCCCAAGCCAAGCCTTCAGACTGCTGACAAGTCCGCTGCGAAACGAGCCACAGCCATGCAATCGGATCGAAAGAAGTTTCGCGTCGATATGGCCCACCAGCCAGCAAACCAATCGTTAGGCAGTGATGTTGTGCCACTCGCTGATTCGATCGACGGTCGCACCGCCACAGATTTGGATCTTGAGCTGCAAGCGATGGCAAGCTCGCTGGACGCCAGTGAGCTTGAGTCCGAGCGTCGGATGCTTGCTGAACGCAAGAATGAGTTAGACCGACGTCAGGCAACGCTTCAGCGAATGCAGTCTGACACGCAGGCGATGCACCGTGAAGCACTTGAAATGAGATTGGTCACGGAACAGCTTTGGGTCGAGATTTCTGACCAAGCCGCCCCTGAGCACGTGCAGGAGTTACTGAACAGCCTTCGGGCTCGACTAGACGAACACTACGCAGAACAACAGTCAGGTATCGACAACCAGGCTAGTGAGCTCGTAACGTTGAAAGAAACCATCGAGCAAAAGCAAGAAGAGCTTCGTTCTCAATCAGCTCAGCTTCAACAATGGGTCGAAGATCGTCACGACGAGATCAAGAGCTACGCAGCGGAGGTCGATGCTCGTGAGATGTTGCTAGACCGCCGCGAGCATCGAATGCACGAAGAGTTTTCAAAGTGGGAAGCGACACGCAACGCTTACCAAAAACAGCTCCAGGGGATTCTTAAGAACCTGGATCACTAGTACGTTAGAGAGCTTCCAAAGGACGCTGCAAATAAAAAAAGCCGAAGCGATTGCTTCGGCTTTTTTGATGCTTGAAGTTGATCTGAACTCGTTTACAGCTCAGCTTCTTCCAGGCCTTCCGACTTCTCGCCGGGGCTCTTCTGCGTTTGCTTCTTCGCGTGTGCTCGTGCGACGTGAACCAATTTGGAAGCACGCTGCAGATTTAGAGCGTTGAAGTACATTGTGCGTGTGCCGTTCAGGTGCTTGGTCTTTACCTTGTTGGCGAGCTGTTGCAATGTCAGGCCGTCGGTGAAGTGCCATGCAGCCGCTTGAGCAGACGCTTGATCAATCTTGCCGTTACCCAGTACTTCGCATACTGCACGCACGTGTGGGTCGCTGCTGAAAGCGTCAAGCGGAACGATGTTGTACGCAACGCGTGGATTAGGATCTTTCTTGCCGTGTTCTAGGCAGACGGTTGCGAGCTTTACTTTCTTCGTTCGCTCTGGTGGAACACTCATCATGCCACCCATCATGCCGCCGCCCATGCCGCCGCCCATCATGCCGCCACCCATGCCGCCGCCGAGAGCTTGCTGACCTTGCTGACCTTGGCCGCCTTGGTCACCACCGAGGCCACCGGCACCAAAATCTTCAAAGCCGCCGCCGCCGTCATCTTGGGCCAGGGCTGGAACGCCAGCGAACGCAGAAGGCAACGCAATGCGAAGCGGTTTCTTTGTTTTGTTTTCGACAATCAGGGTCGCCTGAGTGGCGTCCTTGGGAATGAATTTGACCTGCAGGTCTCCAGCTTTTATGGCGGAGAACAACTCAACCATCTGTGCGGGATCCTTTGCCTGTCGCGACGAGGCTGGCTTCGCAGCCAACAGCATCGGCAGCATCAACGCACAAACTAATCCAACTATGTGACGGCGGCTCATCTTTTCTGCTCCGTGTGAGACCTGCTCGAATCAAAGATCAGCAGTTAGCCGCAGAGCCAACGCTGTCAAACTCTCTAGGCATCGAAATGCGTAGTTAACCCTTAGACTACTCGGCTGAGATCTTATTTCCAAGCTATTTTGGCCGTACTCGGTGCTTCACCCAACAAGTGTCAAACAGGATTTGCTAACCAAGGAACGTGTCCCTCGTGCTGGATCATCGCGATCACCGTCCGTTCGGCCGAAAAATGGCCGAAATGCGAAGATTTCTATGTTGTTTCTCTCCACAAAGTCGCCCGGTTGCGCCTAAGATTCTGATGCGGGAAACTTCAACTTGCTGAAACGTTCACTTTTGGTGATTCGTCGGCTCAGCTAGTTCACATCTCTTTGCCACTGCAATCGAACGATTATGGGAATTTACGATCGACAGTACTACAAAGAGGAACAAGGCGGCTTTGGGTTTGGCGGTGGCGTCAACGGAAAATCCGTCGTATTCATTCTTATCGCAATTAACGTCGCTGTGTTCGTTGCGGACGCTTTGCTGGGAAGTGGTGCGGTCGGCAACGGCAAGGCCAGCACCTTTCTGACGATCTACAGCCAAGACGCGATGCAGCCGTGGATGTGGTTTCGTTTCCTGACATACGGCTTTGCTCACGGCAGCCCTATGCACTTGTTCTGGAACATGTTCGGGCTGTACATCTTTGGCAACGCGGTCGAGTCGTACTTAGGTCCCAAGAAGTTCCTGTGGTTTTACCTGACGGCTTTGGTGTTCGGTTCAGTGGCTTGGATGGTGGCCGCTTGGGCACCGTTTGCAAGCCAAGGCGGAGCTTTGTTGGGGGCATCCGGCGGGGTCGCTGCCGTAGTGATTCTCTTTTGTTTGAAATTTCCCAATCAAAGAGTCTCCATGTTCTTCTTGCCGTTCGTCGCGTTCCCAGCTTGGGTGATCGGTGTGTTCTACGTCGGTGGTGACCTGATTGGATTCCTGGGAAACAAAGACAGCAACGTGGCGTTTCTCGTGCACCTTGCTGGGGCTGCCTACGCGTACCTGTTCTTTCGCACAGGGTTCGTTATCGGCGGTGGCTTGCCAGAGTTCGGCAATCCTTTGAAAGGCTTATTCAAGACCAAGCCCAACTTAAAGGTTCACCGGCCACAGCCTGAACGCAAGCAGGATCGCTTGGCCGAAAAGGCTGATGCGATTTTGCAAAAACTGCACGAGCAAGGCGAGAGTAGCCTCACTGCCCGTGAGCGTAAAATCCTGGAAGACTACAGCCGTAGCATCAAGCAGAAGAATGTGTAGCTACTAGCCGAACAGGCTTGTAAGCGGTTTGCCGTCGTCAGCAACTTTGAATGGGCGGCGGGACGGTGAGAAGACTTCTTTCTTCAGCGGTAACCCCAGTGCGTAGGCGATCGTTGCGTTGAAGTCGGGCACACTTACCTGGTCTTATTCAACCTCTCGACCCTCGGCGTCTGTGTTTCAATATCTTTGACCACCTTTGATTACGCCCCCTGCAAACAGGCCCGTGAATGCCTTTGGATAGTGATTGCGCCCGTTGCGTCCGGCAACAATGTCCGGCGTTCTGCCGAACTCTGTAGCGAGCACCACCAACGTGTCGTCTAGCATCCCGCGTTCAGTGAGATCACTAAGCAACGCTGCCATGGCTTGATCGAGGATTGCGCTTTTCTCACTGACACGGGTGAAGTTGTCGACGTGGGTATCCCAGCCACCGAAGTCTACTTCCACGAAACGAACGTCATGTTCGACAAGTCGACGTGCGAGGAGCACACCTTGTGCGAATTTGTCATCTCCATAACGCTCGCGAACGGCTTCGCTCTCTCGACTCAGATCGAAAGCTTGCAGGTCTTCACTCTTCATTAGCTTGACCGCGTCGTCATACATACCCGTGTAGGCACGTACCGCTTTGTTGTTGTACTTCTTAGTGAATGACTTGTTCATTTGACGGACTCGCTGCAAACGTCGAACAAACTGCTGATCCGACACGTGCTTGGGCAACGCGCTATGTTGCAATCCGGCTTCTGGGTTGCCGATTGGCAGTGCGGCGTACTTCGACTCGAGAAATCCTCCGCCCAGCCCCGAACTGTTCCCACCAATCTTCACGTTTGAAGGCAGCATCTTGTTGGTCTTGGGGAGCATCAGCGAACTGTAGGCTCCTAGATCTGGATGTTTGATCGTTCCACGCATGAAGTAACTGGTATGCATGAAATAGCGACCCTGCGCGTGTGCTCCTTGCGTCGAGTTCAGTGAATTCACGACGGCCACTTTGTCCATCTGTTGGGCCATCTGTGGGAAGTACTGCGAGACTTGGATTCCACTGACGTTACTGTTGATGGCTTCAACCGGGCCTTGAGTCTCCTTTCCCGGCTTTGGATCGAAGGTGTCGAGGTGACTCATTCCTCCGCCCATGTACAGATAGATCACTCGTTTTGCAGAGCCGTGGTGAGCAGATTTTGAGCCGTCCGACTCAGTGGCGGATGCAAATTGACCGACAAGCGGCAAAGCACCAACACCTAAAAACGTCTTGGCGGCACTTGAAATGAAATTGCGACGATCAAGTGAACAAAGAGAATGTGCTAGTTGCTTCATCGGGCTTTTCCTCTTGCAGGAGACCTTTGTTACGAGACCCAGGCGGCGTGAATGCGAAGTGTGCTGCTGATTCTGAATTCGCTCGACAAAGGCCTACGATTGCGCTCTTTTGCCGGCGGAGTTTTTCGTCTTGTCTAGCGAACGAACATGAATTCGCTGGTGTTGGCTAGTGTCCAAATTAGGTCGTTGGCCGCGGTTGAGCCTTCCTCCGCGGCAACTCGCTTCCACAGCTCCGTCTCCGAACGAGTCGGACGGCGATTCAGCATGCTTAAGAAGATGACGTTGATTTTGTCTTGGACACTGGTTGCCTTCACCATGTTCCGCATCAGCACCGTACGAGGGTTGCTGATAATGCGTTTCTCAATTTGGCCATTCATCAGTGAAAGCACTTGGCTCACTGCAGGCTCGGAATTCGCGTTTTCGATTTGATCGCGGTCCGACTGCCCAAACTCTCTCAGAAAGTGTCCCGCAGGAGCCGGCGATGCCAATTCGCTGGCTCGCACCATGTCGGGACCTACTCGAGCAGGAATATGGCGCAGCTGCGTTTGCAGTGTTTGAATCTTCTCATTCAGAGTGCGTACGACCAAATATCGCTTTCGTTTTCTGGCGACTTTCTGCACCTTCTTGAGCTCGTTGATCTTCGACTTCATTTGCTCGGCTTCGCGATCGAACTTTGTCTTCGAATTCGACGCGGCCATCTCACGATATCGTTCGCGTCGCTTCTCTGGATTATTCCGAAGCTCTAGTTCTTTCTCCGCAAGTTCCAGGACTTCGTCTACCGTGAGGTCTTGCGCCTTTTCGAAGCTGTCGTAGATGTCACCGCCCAAGCCGTAGCGATTGAGTTTGTTACGAGGATTTTCACGTTCGTCTAAATCTGGCACGGCCAGCGTCAAGAACGAATCCCAAAGTTGTTCGGCCGTCATGCGTCGCAGCAGTGGGCCAGGGAAGTGATACTCGGATGGATCCGAAATGTCGGCGTCTGAAGCCTCTCGCTGGTAGGTCTTCGAGTTGTAGATCATGCGACAGAATTGCTTCAAGTCGTAATCTAACGCGACCATTTGCTCAGTCAGATAGTCCATTAACGGAGGATTGGAGGCGACCGTATCATCCGTGATGTCATCAACTGGCTCGATCAGACCAAGTCCCATTGTCTGCTTCCACATGCGATTCGCGATCACCATGGTGAAGCGAGGATTCTCCGGCGAAGTGAGCCAATCAGCAAACACGTCTCTTGCGCCGATGTCTTCTGCATTGCGGATCAGATGTGCTCGGCGATTGTTTGGCTTCCGTTTCTTTTTCGGAGCACGCGAAACTGGGATCGTGGGATGTACGATCGCCTCGTGTTCAAACAGCGTTTTGGCCGTCACGATCTCGTTAGGATCCCCATCGTCGTACTGATAAGAATCAGGCAGGCGAGCCAATCCAGTACCACCGCCAGTAACTCCGTATGAGAGCGGACGTAGGATATTTCCGGCAAGTTGCTTCACCTTTTCGGGTGCATCAGCCTTCTGAATCTGACGACGAAGACCGCCCTTCGCCATCATGCCGCCGGGAGAGCGTCGTGTTTCTACGCCTCCAGTGAAGGCAACCATTTCGAAGAATTCTCGTTGCGTCCACTTATCGAACGGGTGGTCGTGACACTGTGCGCATTCGAGCCTGGTGCCGAGAAAGATCCTGGCTGTGTTGGCCATGTTGTCTTCTGGCATACCAACATCGCGCAGGTAGTATCCGGTTGCACCATTCCCACGCTTCAATGCGGGTCCAGAAGAAGTCAGCAATTCGCGAACGAATTCGTCGTACTTCAGGTTCTCAGCAAGAGCCGTCTTTACGTAGTCGATGTACGGCTGTCCGGGGTTCCCGCCTTGCAATCGATTCTTGATGCGCAGTATGTCGGCCCAAACGACGAACTGATGGCTTGCGTAGCCCGGAGAGTCCAGCAACTGGTCAACCAGTTTGGCCCGCTTGTGTTTGTG
>CAYQMZ010000007.1:25001-31473 GCA_964418725.1 uncultured Pirellulaceae bacterium | reverse complement strand
GCTGAGGCCCCGTCGAACTGGCCTGCTGAAGCGTTGAGCCGACAGGTGGTGTGGCAGTCGTGACAATCACATTGGGGCGGTACATTCGCAGTTGAGCCGTCAACTTGCGAGTGATGACATCCATCTGCTGACTGACGGGATGTTTGTTCGATGGCGGGCCGTTCCAGGCGGTAATTAGATCTTGTGCAGTTGCTTCGATACCCGCTGGATACGGTAGTCGTGTCAGTACGCTACTTGAGGCGCCGATTTTTGCAGCGGCAGCCTGCAACCTCAGCTCCAAATCGCAGTTCAACGGATCGGATTCTTTTCCTGCGAGGATGCAAATGTGCAGTCGATACGCCTGCTGCGCGGAAAGTTGCGTCAGCAGTTCCCAGGGAATATCAAACTCGGTGGCGAAAACTGCCAAGACTGCCATGCGTTTCGCTTGGCCTCTTTGCTGCTTCCACGACAGACCACCGTCCTTTGTCGACAGGATTTGCCCACGTGCTCCGACTGCCCAACCGGATTGTGCGTCTAGGAAGAAGAGTCGGTGAATTGGTAGCGTTTGATGCGTTGGTACGGCTGCCCACGTCTTCCCCATATCGTGGGAACGCAAAATCTTCGTGCCTGGCTGTCCGGCCATCCAAATCGTTCCGCTGCGGGCAGCAAGTGTGGCCGGTTCGAAGTCCACCGAGTGACTGAACGGATTGCCGAGTGATTGCCAGGTGTTGCCACCGTCGGCAGTCAAGTTAGGGCCGCTTAGTCCGGCAATACCCACGGAGTTCGAAAGTGCTAAACCGAATGGCCGATTGAGTGCGGTGTGTCCTGGGCCATGTCGCAGGTTGGCGGAGGAGAGCAATCGATTCTGAGTCAGCCATGCGACGTTACCTTTTCGAGAAGTCAGCAGCGCCGTTGTGTCTCGCTGTGTGCTCGCAAATGACGCGTCATGCCAAGCCGCGTTGCTGCCAGCTATGGGAGTCCACGTGCGCCCGCCGTCGCGCGTACTCCAGCAACCGCTAGGATACAAAGCCGAGGACACGCCAACCGCGAATCCTTGGTTCTTTGTTCGAAAGTGAATTCGCGTAATCCAAGGTAGCAGTAGGCCACCCGTTTGTTCCCAGCTCTTGCCCCCATCACTGGTCCGCAAGAAAACGGCGGTGGAGCGATGGGTCAGTGGCGAAACTGTTCCTCCGGCTGCATAGCCATGCTCGCGATCCACAAAGTGGACCGAGCTCAAAGGATCGTTTACTCCCGATGGCTGTCGTCGCCAAATCTCGCCACCGTTTTGCGTGTGAAAGATGACCCCGGAATCTCCCACAGCCCAACCGTACTTGCCATCTACGAAATGGACGTCACGTAGCTCAGTATCGTTGGCCCAAGTCTTGGGGATCTCGGCCGCGAGTGCGTTGGGGACCTCCAGCGAACTGAGAAAGTATGTTGCCACCAATACTGCAGTGCGAATTTTTGCGTATCGGTGAGGCCAGGTAGTTGAGCTGTGCATGTCTTGGGGCAGAAAGCGACGCCACGCCCACCAGGTAGTCCACGCTGTGCGAAGCATGTCCCAGCAGTAACACAGAACCGATTTCTTCACATTCCGTTGCGGCTTAGAATCCATGCCGGAATTTTAGTTAAACCGACTCATTGAACCTACGGCAACATGAACTATCTCAAGGGCGTCATCGAAAAATACCTGTTGCTTTGGCTGCTCTTGCTATCAGGCGTGGCGTACTTCGCAGATCGGATACTTCCGGTCGACGTATTTGCGGAGTCCGGCAATATTCTGCCTTGGTTGATTGTGGTCACGATGTTCGCGATCGGCTGGATGCTGCCGCAAGACGAGGTGCAACAGGTGCTTGAACGTTGGCCCATGGTCTTTGCTGGCACCGTCGTTCAGTTTGTCACCATGCCGCTACTTGCCTATTTGCTTGCACGCCAATTCAACCTTACCGGCGGACTGTTTGTTGGCGTGATGATGGTGGGTTGCGTCCCAGGCGCGATGGCTTCCAATGTTCTGACGCTGATGGCGAAGGGAAATACTGGATACTCGGTAAGCCTTACGACGATGGCGACCGTGCTTTCGCCAATCGTCGTCCCGTTGGGCTTGTGGCTAACGCTGCGGAACTCTGTAGAGAGCCAAACGTTTCTGAATGCCGCCCTCAGTTTGACGTGGACTGTGCTGATCCCGGTCAGCTCGGGCTACGTAATCGGGCGTCAGTTTCCCGCGTTAAAGTCGACAGCTACGACGATCGGTTCGATCATTGCCAACCTGACAATTCTGTGGATAATCGCATTCGTCGTTGCGACGAATCGAAACTACCTGGCAACCCTCGAGCCAACGTTGGTGCCGATGCTGTTACTGCTGAATGTGCTTGGCTATTCGGCCGGATATTGGGGCGGTAAGATGCTGAAGTTACCTACGTCGATGCAACGCGCATTGACCCTAGAGGTTGGCATGCAGAACGCAGGTTTGGGAACGGCTCTAGTAAAGATGTTGTTCCCAGACGACGCTGCTGTGTTGGTGCCGCCGGCACTCTACACATTCGGTTGCATGTTGACCGGAACGTTACTCGCTAGATTATGGAGCAACGTTCCGATCGAGCAAACAGACGACGCCACGCGAAAACTAGATTCAGGGAGCGACGGCTAGTTGCTGTTCTGATTGGGTGTCGACTTCATTTTGAAGTGTTCTACGGTCGGCATATTTGTTCGCCCAACGCTTTTGAAGCAAAACATCCATGCGTAGTTCTTCATCGTTCTGGTACTTGTTCAGCGTTTCGCTGACGATCAATCCGTCGAACTCGGCGTCGGCCAGTCGATCGAATACCTGGAAGACCATCTTGCGCGAGCAATATTGCGGGCGGTGAACTTTGTAGCCTGGCTGGTAGCCTGGAAGATGAACGTGAACAAGTTTTTCGAGATGCTCGTCCAGCAGCCAATCGATATAGCCAAGCATTCTCTTTAGGGGGCCATTTTTGGCAGTGTAAATCCATAAATGTTCAACATCCAGTGTCAACCAGCGCGACTCGTCCGCCCACTTCTCGAAGGCGTAATCGCTATCCAAATTGTGATTTTCGATTCCTAGGCGAAGGTTGTCGTCGATCGCAAACAGTTGTTCGCCAAATAGATCGAACATCGGTTGATGAATGACCATCGCCGAGCATTCCAGCGCGTAGTACAGATCCACAACGCCTTGAAGATGATGTCCGCCGATGTTTCCCTTGTTGGGGAAGTGGAGGCCGTATCCCATTTGGAAGTCGTTCGCTCGAACGGCAATCGACTTCCAGTCTTCGATCAGGTCGGTATCCAACCAGAACTCGGCGTTTCGAAAGCCTGAGTCGTAGGCAAGTTTGAAGTCGGATTCAGATCGTGGGGCAAATTTGGTGGCTTGTTGCAACATGGTTTTCGTTTACTGATGTGGCGTCGACGACAAAAATTCCAGCGAGTAAGAGTCCGAGACTCCATCGAATGTGCAGGAACAAGGTGTTGAAAACCGTAGCTTAGGGGTAACCCGATAGGCGGACGCCCGCAGCACTCGGCGGTCGCTGGTCGGATCCACTCCGCGACGCGTGTCGTATCTATGAGTCGTGCCGATTCTGCGTGCAGATTCCGCGGAAACATTCAGGCAGGCGATCGGATTCCTGACGTAGACTTCTGGACGGTTCGCTCTAGCTCGGGTGGTTCCTTCACGGCCGAAATGAGCAGTAGCGAGCCACGCGTGAATCGCAATTGCGCTAATCCGCCTAGTTGTAGGAAATATGATGGAAGCCGAAACATCGCCATTCGCCACGGTACTGGTGTCACGACCTAGCAGCGCGGAATCCGTCGGTCACCCTTGGCTGGTACAGCTTCACCCCTTGGATCTTGAACGCGGCAAGATCGAGCTCGATCACGAATTGGCTGTCATCGGACGAGCCGACACATGTCGCATTCAACTGCAGGACGAATCAGTTTCTCGCGAGCACGCATCCATAGAGTGGACACCGGCGGGGCACAAGATTACTGACCTGGGCAGCACGAACGGCGTTCTGGTCAATGACCGACAGGTAGAGTCCGCCACGTTGGAAGCTGGCGACCGTATCCAGTTGGGGCAACGCATCTTTCGTTTCTTAGTCGACAACGATCAGGAATCCGAGTATTACGAAACCGTCTATGGCATGATGACACGCGACGGTCTCACTGGGGCCTTCAACAAACGGTACTTGCTGGAGTATCTGGAACGCGAAGTGATTCGATGCCGCAAGTATCAACGTTCGCTGGCCGTCATCATGATGGACATCGATCACTTCAAATCGATCAATGACACATACGGCCACCTCACCGGTGACGACGTATTGCGAGAATTGTCCGAGAGGATTCAAGGACTGACGGTCGATGGAGCCGTCTTTGCACGCTTTGGGGGCGAAGAATTCGCAGTCGTTGCTGTGGAATCAGATATCGAAGCGGCCAAGGTTCTCGCGGAGTCCTGTCGAGAAATCGTGCAGAACACGCCCTTTGAAACATCTTCGGGACCGCTCGAAATCACGATCAGCGTTGGGGTAACTTCGCCTAACCCGACTTCGCTGAGTGATCACGAGAGCATCTTGGAAGTCGCAGATCAACGGCTTTATGAGGCCAAGCGAGCCGGTCGTAATCGCGTCATCGCTGAGTAGTCGAAACTTCGCAAGGTTTGTCGCATGCAAGGCGCTCCAACCACCAATCTGAAGGTCGGTCGAAACCACAAACCCGTGCAGCCCGGCGCTGATACGGAACAAGCCAGCGCGTCGACAACTGTTAATTCTGCAGTCGATGAACCTACGCATGATGTAACGCCGCCAACTTGGACAGGCAAGAGCATCGGTGAGTATGAGATCGGAGAACAGATTGGTCAGGGAGGAAATGGCCAAGTCTACAGAGCGAGGCACCGCTGCTTGGACCTGCCGGTAGCAGTCAAAATCTTGCGTCGTGTCGAATCCGATGACCAAGCGGCCGTCAGCCGCTTTCGACAAGAAGCGATGTCATCGGCTCGGCTCGTGCATCCGAATCTGGTTAGAGCGACGGATGCAGGCATCTTGCAGCAACACCTGTATCTGGTGACCGACCTTGTTGAAGGTATGGACTTGTTCAACTTGGTGCAGCAGCAAAACGTACTGAGCATCGCAAATGTTTGCGAGCTTGGAAAAGCAACGGCGCTGGGGCTGGAGTTCCTGACGCAAAACAATACGGTTCATCGAGACATCAAGCCATCCAACATCATGGTTGATATGGATGGTCACGTTCGGATCCTAGATCTTGGTCTCGCCCGCTGTGAGGAACACAACCACCAGTTGACTCAAGACGGCCAGCTGATGGGGACGCTCGACTTTATTTCTCCTGAGCAGGCTCTCAATCCGCGTGATGTGAGCTTCCAGGCCGACATGTACAGCCTTGGTTGTACGTTGTACTTCTTGCTGGTCGGGAAGGCTCCTTTCCAGGATGAGCATTCCACAGTGGCCGCCAAGGTTATGGCTCAGATCCAAGATACGCCGAAACCAGTACAGCATCTAAGGAGAGACATTCCGCCTGCGGTCGCTAACTTGGTTATGGCAATGTTGGAAAAGAAGCCTGCCGATCGTCCGGCAAGCTTTCAGCAGGTTGTGAAGGTCCTTGCGAAACATGCGCAAGGGCAAAACCTGAGTGACGTTGTGCGTGGTAAGGTTCCTCCGGAAGACGCGCCTTTGACGATGCGTTCGCCGTCATGGTTTGGAAAGGCCATGACGGGACCCGTGTGTCGCGAAAGCCATCGACGACGACTCTTTTGGGGCTTTGCTGCAGCGTTCGTTTGCTCGTGGGCCGTGATTAACTCGGACCTCTATCAGCAAGCACCGCCAAAGCCAGTAGAACGCATAGAGCCGACCAGCAAGTACGTGGCAAAATTCGAAGTGGTAGAGCTTCCTGATCGCAAAAAAGAGACACAGAAACGGACAACGAAACCGACAAGTCGTTCCACGCAATCGAAGAGCAAGAAGAGCAGGAGTACAACTAGCTCGCGTACGACATCAAGTTCGCGTACTAGGACAACCAACTTGAAGCCACCAGCTTCGCAGCCACCACATCCTCCTCCACCGCCCCCACCTCCGCGGTTAAAGCCCGACGGTATGGAAGCTTGGAAGAAGTACCTAGGAGGACGTGACAATAAGGCCTGGGTGCACGACGACCGTACTGGTCACTATGGCTACGCAACGGGAAGGGAAAGCGTTTCTGCAGCCATTAAAGCAGCCTACGGCTATGCTCAGGAGAATGGCAATCGCAACTGTCGCGTCATTACCGTCAACGGCAAGAGAGCGACTCACTAACTGACCTGAGTAGTTCGCCGTTACGTAGTTCGCCCTTAGGTTGCACAGTACGCAGCAACCTCCGAAGCTTGTGCGATCTTCGCCGTGCTGGCTGCAATGCCATCTGTGGCCCGGACGACGTCTGCGAAGTTTTCTAATAGTTGAGAACTCGCTGTTCCTTGCTCCTCAACCGCACCGGCGAT
>CAYQMZ010000007.1:14174-24991 GCA_964418725.1 uncultured Pirellulaceae bacterium | reverse complement strand
TGAGTTGACGCCTTGCGTGACTTCCGCGGTTCCGATTCGAATTCGTTCAATCTTTTCACGGATTGCATCGGCAGCGCTCGAGCTCTCTTTGGCCAGCTCTTTGACCTCGTTAGCAACCACAGCGAACCCTTTGCCCGCTTCACCAGCTCTGGCCGCCTCGATCGTTGCGTTCAGTGCCAATAGGTTCGTTTGATCGGCAATCTTGTTGACCATCGAAATCATGGCTTCGATTTCATTACTGTGGTCGTTTAGCGTTTCAATTTGGTTGTTCACAGCGGACATCGCTTGGACGGCTGAACGAGACTCATCGGCTGCTACGGAAGCGCTGGTTGAAATCTCATTGATGTTCTTTTTGAATTGCTCGACAACCGCTTTGACACCCGTTGCTGCCGAAGCCAGATCGCCTGCTTCTCCGCTGGCAATCTTTGCTTCGCGGTTCATTTCGCACAGCAGTTCGCGCGTTTCATTGGCCTGATTCTCGATCTCTTGTGTTCGCTCGACCACGGTTCGCTCCATCCCAATGACACTGTCGAAGAAGCTTCTTGCGATGATGCAGACAACGATCGATTCAAGCACGACAAACAGAGCGTGGACAAGGATGATCCAAAACGGAGCTTCGTAGTTGAGCAAGCTGGATGGCAAAACTATCCAGACGATGACATGGTGAATTGCTGCCGTGGCAGCCGCGGCGATAATCACCGCCGGATTGGCAAAAACCGCTAAGGTTGCGAGCGCGGCGAAGAAGTAGAAGTGCATCTCGGTTTGAGCTGGCCCCTGACCGAAGTGAACCAACAGGCCGCCCAAGAACATAAGACATACGCCTGTAATGATCGACTTTGTGCGCTCCGCCGTTCCTGCGTTGGCGGCGAAGATTGGTCCCGCCAAAGCGAGCGCTGTCAGGAGTACTGCCGACAGAACACCCGTTTCGTTGAACCAAGCGATCGCGATGAATAATGGGAAATGCACAAGCATCACGTTTAACGCGATGCGATTCGCCCGCTGAAGATACTGCTGCTCGAATTCAGAGACTTCAGCAGGAAGAAATAGCTTGTTCATTTCCTATCCTCGTGCGCGTTAGTTACTTTGGATGCAGCCGTGGCGTCGTCAATCAAACTCGTTGGTGTGGCTCTAACGATGACGCTCAACATCGAACTCTAGATTGCATCTGATGCCACCTATGGGGCGATGCACAAAGAAGTGATGGAGGGTTCTCCACCTTGCTCATGGATTGCTACGGACAAAGAGAGCAAACGATTGTCTAGTTATGCCACGATGCCAGCGCAACTCGTTTGCTTCATAGATGACATGGGCAATCTCGACTTGCTGCTATTTGGATTTGCTTAGGCTGAAGTCCTATGTCAACGCCATCGTCACGCTACAGTCGTTCATTCCAAGCTTGTGTCGAGTACTGCTCGCGAACAAGTTGTTCGGTTTCTTCTTGAGGCCAGTCTGTTAGCGCATCGTCTGCTTGCCAAGCGTCTACGATGGCCTCGCGTATTGCGGCTACGTCGTAGGGAAAGTTGGTCACAAAATCTGTGTGGTTGCGTCCCTTTCGATAGTCGGGCATGCGAGGCGGCGTGGCAAGCAGTTCCTCGATGATGGAGAGTGGAAAGTCATAGAGAATCGTGCCGTGGTATAGCAGGTGGTCTCGTTTACAACGCAGGCTGTTGCCGGAGATCTTCCGTCCGTTCACCGCGAGATCACTGGAGCCTCGCATCTGCACATTGCCATCCAGACTTAACAACGCTTGTTCCATGCGGCGCATCACAAACTGGTGGGCTGCATCGACACTTCTGAGTTCGGGGTGCCTTTGATAGCTCAGCACGACGGCATACATCAGGCAGCCGGGGCCTGCGACGACAGACGTTCCACCACTACAGCGGCGTAGAATCGGGATTCCTTGTTGCTCGCAGGCGGCAACGTTGATCTCGGAATTTCTCCGGGTTCCCCGCCCAATTACAACGAATGGCGTCGGGGACTCCCACAGTCGGAGGACATTCGCGTAGCGTCCCGTGCCCGCATCCTTGTGCTGTTCGGAGACGTTCAGCAGAGCCTCGTCGACGGCGAGGTTGGCTTCGGGAGTCGGCAAGGTCAGATCAAACAGTCGCATTCTGAAGAAAATTCGCAGGATTGGGTGTGAAAAGTCGGGCTGTCAGCCCGCGGGTTGGTTACGCGTGCGGGGCAAGTTTCGGTAAAGTATGGCGGCACTCAGCCTACTTCACAGTAGGCCACCAAATCGCTGCACTCCGTTCTCGCAAGACGCCGGCGACTTGCGAGTCAGCGTTCCCAACGCAACCACCGTTTCGTCCACTGTATCAACATCGAATATGTCAATCATGGAATCTGATAAACCCAAGAACGAAACCGACTGGACTGATAGTCAGCTACCGCCGGTCAAGCCGCCCACAACAGGGCTGTTGATGCAACTGTTCTTCGTTCCCATGATCATCGTGTCCATCATCGTTGGTGTGTGGCTGATGTTCGGTTGGTTGGCTCAGTCGGGGACGAACCCTGAGCAACTTGCCTCCAATCTTAAACGACTGAACAAAGGCAGCTGGCAGGATGCGCACGGACTATCCAATATGCTCTTCGACCCGCAAGAAGAAGAGCTGCGTCACGATACGAAACTGGCTGACAGTCTGGCTGAAACGCTGACTGTGTTGTTGGAAGACAAGAATCTGGCGGCCAGCGAAGAACACGTCAAGTTGGCGACGTGGCTGTGTCGAGCTTTAGGTGCGTTTGAAATTGACAACGGTCTGGATGTCTTGCTGGCGGCGACTAAGAACGAAAACTTCGAAATCCGTAGGGAAGCTATCAAGGGAATCAGCACGCTCGCCGGAAATCTGGAAACCGACATTAAAACGTCTCGAGCCGATATCGTTGAGATCATCACCTCGCCTGCAATGGAACGTGCAGAAGGTTCTGTTCGCGAGGAGCTGATGAGATTCGGCGAGATCCGCAGTACGTCAGCCTATGCGTTGGGGCTCATTGGCGGAGATGAAGCGATGAAGACGCTGAGTCTGATGCTGAGTGATGCATACCCAGAAGCCCGCTACAACGCTGCAACGGGATTGGCACGAAACGGTGATTTGCGGGCGGTTCCTCGTCTATCAGAAATGCTGTCGCTGGAGAACGATGAAGCGACACTCTACGAAAAAGAGGGTGCGAATGAGTTGCGGCGATGGAAGAAGAACTTGATCATCGTCAACGGACTGCGTGCGGTGAAAGAGCTCTATTCGTCGAACGAAGCACCGGTCGATGAATCGATTTCAAAGGCGATCGAGAAAGTTCGATCGGCCAAGATCCTACAGCGAGCCGATGCCTTGGTCCTCGATGAGGTGATGCGATTCTTGAAAGACCGCAGCAGCGATTCGACAGGCTAGCGGCGTATCAAACGCATATTTCAACGCATAGCGTTGTGTATCCCCACGGGGCCGCTCGTCGTTCGAGCCAGCTAAGTCTCTCAAGATAGGACCGAACCTCTGGCCGTCGTCGGTGTCTGATCTGTCCCAGACAGGTCCAGGAAGCCGACATATGCTGTTGCCCGACGAACGCCATTCCGTACCTTCCCACCATTTCTCGCGAAATGCGCCGCTGAACGCATGGGCGAGAATCGAAAGCAAGAGCGAGACGACTCAGCAGGATTTGCTGCGCGATCTCCAACGCGAACCTGCTCGCTATTCTTTGCACGGAATCAGTCTCTTCGTCATGCACATCGTCCACGCGCTGATCAGTTCGAAGACGCTTGAGCAATAATCGCGCATCAAGCCGAAGCAGAAGTGAGCCCGATTGTCGAAGTGGCGGCTACGCCTCGGGCGATTTTTCAGGGAGCCCTGCGAAGACTCGACGAGCGATTACAAGCGCCGTAAACAACAACAACGAGCCGACCAGGAAAGGGGCTCCTCCGAATTGGATCGGTGCCTTGAGCGACGTGAAGTAGCCAAAGATGCCGGTCGCGAAAAGTAATGGAGCCACGATATTTGTTAGGCTGATTAGCGATGTCAACGAACCTTGTACCTTGCCTTGATCGGAAGGCGGCACAGCGCCCGCAACGATGCTTTGGATCGCGGGGCCGCAAATGCCACCCAGTGATCCAAATACGATGAAGGCCAATATCATCCAGCTCTGCGTTGCCAAGGCATAACCCGCAAACGTGACGGAAGAAATGGCAAGCCCGTAGATCACCGCTTTTCGTTCACCAAACATTTTGATCGCTGGTCTCACGAGACCGCCTTGAACGATGACTGCCATGACTCCGACCAATCCCAAGACAAGTCCGTTGGTCAATTCGCTCCAGCCGAACATGAACATCGTGTACAAGACCCAAACGTGTTCTAGTCCGCGTTGTGCCAGAGACTGGCAGACGAACGCTTTGGAGAGCCCCGAAACGATTGGGTAGTTGCCCAACAGCGTGAGCGTTCCAAAGGGGTTGGCTCGGCTGAGCTCAAAGTTGCTTCGATTTTCAGGTGGCAACGATTCGGGCAGCACAAAGTAGCCGTACAGCCAATTCAACAGAGCCAGGCCTGCCGAGAGGAAGAAGGGCAAACGCAGGCTGTATTCGCCGAGGACTCCGCCGAGTGCCGGGCCAAAGATAAAGCCCAGTCCAAACATGCCTCCCGCCAGTCCAAAGTTTCGTGCTCGGTTTTCTGGCGTCGAGATGTCTGCAATATATGCGTGAGCTGTGGTGAAGCTGGCTCCCATGATGCCTGCCACAACTCGGCCCACAAACAACCAACCGATGTTCGGAGCAAAACCTTGGATCAGGAAATCAACACCCAAGCCGAAAAGCGAGGCGAGCAAAATGGGGCGACGGCCGTAGCGATCGGATAACGCACCCAGCAACGGCGCGAACAGAAACTGCATCAGAGCGTAGGATGCGCCGATAACGCCCACGTAACGACTCGCGATATCCGTGCTGCCACCGACAAACTCCTTAATCAGCGATGGAAGCACAGGAATGATGATGCCGATCCCCAGAACGTCGACAAACATCGTAACCAGAATGAAAACCATCGCTGCAGGTCGACCTTTGACCTGGGCAGAGTTATCTCCGTCGATGCGCTCGGATGGTTCGTCATTGGGAAGCGTCATGCGTTAGGCTCACGGTGCGTTCTGGCGAAGCGTCGAATGGTTATGCACGATTAATCGCGGCGAGGCTATAACGTAACGCAATTCTGTGTTGCTATTTGCGAGCTTTGAAGATAACCGCGTGGGCTTGGTCTGGATGCAGTTTCTCAAGCCACTCGTGCACTTGCTCGTCTCGATATCCCAACATCGCGCCAGCAAACTCGTCATCCGACAGCACTCGCCCGTAGTTGACCAGTGATGCACTGCCTTCTTCCGTGTAGACACCCGCGTCGGGGTCGTGCATTTCGATTGCTCCTCGAATCGTGTCGCGGACATATTCGATCCAATCTGGATCACGGATTTCGTTGCCGCGGATCAGTTTCCAAAACGCATCGATCACACGTTCGGGTTCGACGCTTGTTTGAGCGACCAGACCGGCGTAGCCACCGTCCGGATAGCTATTGCTGACGAAGCCAGGCGAATAGGCCAACTGCGAGTTCTCACGCACCAAGCGATTGAGGGGCGATCCCAGTTCGCCGGCGGAAAAGACTTCGTCGATGAAGTCCCACTCGATCAAATCATTGACGTGACCGTCTGCGTAACCCGGCAAAGGAAACAGCAAATACACGACGGAGTCCTCGTGATTCGTTTCGATCTCGGTCGTTTGGCCAGCCTTCCACGTGGGAAGCGGACCGTAGCTCGCCGGTCGGTGCCTCGGAGACAATGGGGTTGAGGGAACTCGTTCAAAGCACTGACCCACGACATCAATCAGTTGCGAACGATCGATGTCTCCGGCGACGAACAACGCAGATCGGTTTTGCGAGTAGCCCTTTTCGTGTGCCGTACGCAGCAAATTTGGGTCAATGGATTGCAATGTCTCTTTCGTGCCTAGCTGATCGTGGCCGAGCGGATGTCCGGGCCAAAGTGCTTCTCCTAGACGGCACAATGACTGTGAGTACGGCGCGGAATGCCACTCATCGATTTCTTGCAGAATGATTTCTCGTTCGGCTTCGATGTCCTCAAGACGCAGCAGTGGTTTTGCGATCATGTCCGCCAGAATATCTAAGGCGTCCGGCCACACACGCTTTGGAATGTCGGCGCTGAACCCGGTGTGGGTAGATCCCGTTTCGGCGCTTGAGCCACCGCCGTGCCTGACCAAACGTGCTTCGGTATCCAAATAGCCGCCGGGAAACTTTTGAGTTCCGCGTGACGGGATATGCTCGAACCAATGATAGATCCCGTGACCGCCAGCCACGTCATCGTCGGCGCTGCCAACAAACATCAGCCAGTACAGAGAAACGGTATTTACTGGCAAGCGTTGGAAGTAAATCGGGACGCCGAAGGGGCCGTTGATTTCTTCAAAGTCAATCATGCGGAGTTCGATACGATTTGAAATGAGTGGGAAACGCCTGCAACGCTGCTGATTTCTGGCAGTGGACGACTAGGTTTTGCGATTTCACGCCACGGACCGTTGTGCCCCGTTTTGACGATTCGAAGGCAGGGCGAAAACGAATCTTGCCCAAAAACGGGCACCTGTTGCCTCTGCCGATCAGCGTCTGACTATGATGTTTTGGTCATGTCACGTCCACCCTCACAAGAAGTCAATGCGCAGGCGATGGCCCGAGCCAAGGAATTGGCGAAAGGCCTGTATCCACACCAGGTCGAGGGAGTTGCCTTTTTGCTGGCTCGGCGACGATCGATCTTGGCGGATGATATGGGGTTGGGAAAAACTCGCCAATCGCTGGTCGCCATGCGGGAAGCGGAGCCTGTGGGGCCGTGGTTGATTGTGTGCCCAGCATCCGTCAAACGAAACTGGGAACGTGAAATTGACCTAGCTTTTGCCGATCCCCAAGAAGTCACCGTCTTAGGCGGCAAATTGAAGCCTCCCGCGAACGGCTATCGGGGCTGGGTGGTCGTGAATTACGACATCGTCAAAAAGCACATGAAACCGCTGTCGGAATTGGCCTTCAATGGATTTATCTTCGACGAAGCCCACTATCTGAAGAACCACAAGACGCAACGTAGCAAGGCCGCTCGCGCCGTTTTGGATTCTGTATCGGCGCCGATGGTGCATTGTTTGACGGGTACGCCCATGATGAATCGCCCGCGTGACTTGTTCCCGTTGTTGCAGCTGGTGAACCATCCGCTCGGGAAGAGCTTCCTCGGGTATGCCAAACGTTATTGCGACGCGACCAAAGGCGATTTTGGTTGGGACACAAAGGGCGCGAGCAACCTGGACGAACTCACTCTGCAGCTTCACGGCACAATGCTTCGCAGAACGAAAGATGAGGTGCTGGACTTACCGGGTAAAGTTCGCACCTGGTTGACGGTCGACATCCCGGAAACGACAGGGCGTCGAGGCCTTCGTCGTGTGTTGGCAACGTTGTTGAAGGAGACATCGGATCACGCGGACGAAGATGACAAACAGAACCGGTTGCCGCCAATCTCGCGTGCGAAGCTGTTGGCGCGTTTGCAGTCCGTACGAGCGGATATCTGTGGTGCAAAGTTCCAACACACGAAGGAGTTCGCCAAAGGAATATTGGACCAAGGCGAAAAAGTCATCATCTTCAGTTGCTTCCAAGAGGCCGTCGAAACCTTCATTGACGAATTCAAAGAGTATGGTGTCCGCTGGATGACCGGGGGCACATCCGCTGAGGACCGCCAGCGAGCAGTTGACGACTTCCAAAATCGTGACGACGTACGTGTGTTCTTCGCGACCGTCATCGCCGGTGGAGTTGGCATCACGCTCACGGCCGCTCGAACGGTCATCTTCAATGATCTGGACTGGGTTCCAGCGAATCACTGGCAGGCGGAAGACCGAGCGTATCGAATTGGGCAAAAGCACGCCGTGAATGTCTACTACTTTAGGGCCGCCAACAGCATCGACGAATTTGTCGGGCAAGTGCTAGAGAACAAGAGCCAAATGATTCGGTCCGTTGTTGATGGCGAATCGCTGGCGCCCGATCAACAGCAGCAAGATACGCTGCAGTCCGGTGGTGATGTTTTTGGCGAGCTGGAACGGGTCATAGGCGAACTAGACGTCGACGGTTCTGGCAAGCTTACAAACGCTCAACTTGATTCGGCATTGTCCAAGGCGGTTGCCACGTACGCGGAAGAAGCTGCGTCCGTTCAAGTCTCGAAGAAAGATCCACTACACAAGCCAAAGAAAGCGCGTGTTGCGACCTTACGTGCCTTGGCGCGAGCTATTGCACCGCCCAAATCGGCGAAAACGTATCGAGTCGCCAGTAGCAAGGCTGGGCAATTCTACGAGGTCGAGGTAGATGGAACCGATGTCGTCTGCTCGTGCCGAGGCTTCGAATTTCGCGGGCAGTGCAAACATGCTCGCACGTTGAAAGATGCGTTGGCGAAAGGGGAGGAAGTCCCAGAAGGCTACGAACTCGTGGACTAGCTTACGCCGCAGCCAGGGACGTGCAACAAAATTCTTTTGCTTGGGGTGCCACGAGTCACCACGCGGGTTAAAACAGGATGAGCTAAGTTTTCTAGTAACCGGCACGCAGTTGAAACTTAGGATACGGCTGGCCTCGAACCAACGGCAATTCGCTCAAGCATACAACTTGCTCAAGCAGTCAATTCGTCAATCGACGTCCCAATTGGACGCTCGCACCAAAACGACAGGTATTCTCTATGCCATCGAATCCATTCAAAAACATTCCGTCCGTTCACGAATTGCTGGAAAGCGATCCACTAAAGAATCTCGTCGACAAGGTTAGCCACAACGTTGTTGTGACGGAGGTTCGTTCCTTCTTGGACAATCTGCGTGAAGACATCCGTGATGCTACGAGCGATGTAAGCATGCCGGCGCCGAAAGACTTGGCCGAAAAAATTGCTAAGTGGATTGAGACAGATCAGCAACCGAAGCTGCGTCCCGTCATTAACGCAACGGGAATCATGTTGCATACGGGGCTTGGGCGAGCTCCGTTGCCAGAGGCTGCAATTCAAGAGATCGTAGCGGTGGCATCGGGCTATGCCAGTGTTGAAGTGGACCTCGATTCCGGAAACCGTTCTCAACGCGTTCAATCGGTGACGAAGCTGTTGTGCGAAGCGACTGGTGCCGAAGCGGCGGCGATCGCCAACAATAATGCGGGGGCAACCATGTTGGCACTCGCTGCATTAGGCTGCGGGCGTGAGATCGTCGTTTCTCGCGGGCATCTTGTCGAAATCGGTGGCAGTTATCGCTTGCCGGACGTGATGACGGTCAGTGGCGCGATCCTGCGAGAAGTTGGAACCACCAATAAAACGCGGATCGCGGACTACGAAAATGCGATCGACGAAGACACTGGTGCACTCATGCGTGTGCATACAAGTAACTACGTAATCAATGGCTTCACGCAAGAAGCGAGTTTGCAAGAACTGATCGCGTTGGGGCGAGAGCGTGGAATACCAGTAATCGATGACATTGGCAGCGGTGCTTTGGTCGACTTTTCCAAGTATGGAATCGAAGGCGAGCCTATGGCGCGAGATAGCGTTGCTGCTGGCTCGGACGTTGTTCTATTCAGTGGTGATAAACTGCTCGGCGGTCCGCAGGCCGGCATTATCGTCGGTAAGAAGAAATACATCGACATGATTACGAAGCACCCCATGATGCGGGCACTTCGCGTTGACAAAGTGACGCTTGCCGCGTTGGCTGCAACATTAAAACTCTATCGAGACGAAGCAACGGCCGAGTCACAGGTGCCGCTGTTGGCGCTGTTGTCAGCGTCAATCGACAATCTCAAAAGCCGCGCGGAACGATTGGCTCCGCAGCTACAAGCCACGGAATGTGTGGCGGAAGCCGAAGGCATGCCCGGCGAGTGCTTCTTAGGCGGTGGCAGTGTGCCAACACAGCGTGTCGACACGTATTGTGTTGCCGTACGTCCCAACGGAATGAGTATCGATAAACTGGCGAAAGCTTTGCGGACTGGTGAACATCCCGTATTCCCTCGAGTTCAGCATGAGCGATTGTGGATCGACTTGCGCAGTGTGTTCCCCGGGCAAGATTCGCAGATCGTGAGTGCATTTGCAGCGGTCAAGAATGAAGCAAACTCTTAAAGCGACACCGCAATGTCAACGAATCATTCAACACGGCCTGTAAGGATGAGAGATGTCCGATCAAAGTGTGTTCGACAGAATCGTTGCTCTCTTGAAGGCACGCAATGTCGCCTTCAGCACGTTGGAGCATGAGCCGGTATTCACCAGCGAAGAAGCAGCGCGTGTGCGGGGTACAAAGCTGTCGAGCGGTGCGAAAGCACTGATATGCAAGGCTGGAAAAGAGTTCGTAATGTTCGTCATGCCGGCGGATCGCAGGTTGTCCACACCGAATGTCAAGCAGTCGCTCAGCACAAAGAAGCTTCGTTTTGCCACGCCCGAGGAAGTTTTGGAGTTCACCGGGCTGAAGCCTGGTTCGATACCTCCCTTCGGTTCGCTCTTTCAGCTGCCGACGTACTGCGATGCTGGATTGGCTGACGAGGCGACGATTAACTTCAATGCTGGCGACCACGCACGTTCGGTCAGCATGACGTTCTCGGATTATCAACAGGTAGAGCAACCACGCATGGGGTCGTTTGCAGAGTAATCTGTGAACGCTAGTTGCGAAGCAACCACGGCATGGTCATCAAAACCTTTGCCGAAAGGCTGTACGGATCAGGGCGTCTCGTCTTCGGCGGGCTGAATGGCATAGCCCACAAGTTCGCTAGGAGCAGCGATCAACAAGTGGGACGGCGTGACGATCAGGTTGCCGGACTTCACATTTC
>CAYQMZ010000007.1:8138-14164 GCA_964418725.1 uncultured Pirellulaceae bacterium | reverse complement strand
TTCCCTGTTCCAGGTCAATTGGTTGTCGTTGCGCCGTGCCGTCTGACTGGCTGAGCACGAATATCTTGTTGATCTGGTCATCGTCGATCGTGGGCCAATAGACACTGCCGCCGGATAGAACGCCTCGTCCTGCGCCTCGAGGATCGGCAACCTCGCTGGACGGAAACGGGTTCACTTTCACTTTGCGACTCAACGCACCCGTCGCCCAATCGATCCACCACAACCGGCGACCACTCACGATCAGATGTCCGTTTTCGCCAACGCCAAGAAGTTGGTTCGCATCTTTGCCAAAATTCGTCTCCCAAATTGGCTTTCCCGTCGCGGCGTGAAAGGCAAAGATTTTCGTGCTGTCAGCAGGAGCGACAATCAAGAGGCCTTTGTGGTACAGGCACGGAGTGAGATCGCGGAGGCCTTGCCACGGTTGATCCAGTAGGTTCTCTCGCTTCAGGCCGCGTCGAGGGTATGCCGTGATCCAGCGAACAGATCCGTCCAAGGCGTCGATAGCCGCAACCGTTCCCAAATGCGAGTTGTAGTAAATCGTGCCTTCGTGTTTCGTTAGCAAGTGATTGGAGACTTCGAACGCAGAGTTCTGACCAATGGAATCCGCGGAGCAAATCTTGGTGCGCCACAGCTCTTCACCAGACGCCATATCGAAACAGGCAACGTAGTCCTGAGATGATGCGTCTCTTTTCCGCAAGCCAACCCAACATCGCGTGTCTTCGCAGACCGGCACGCCTTGAAATGTCCAACTGCCGTCGTCGATCTTTACAGGGCCGAATTGAACACCGCCCTCTGTCTTCAAATCAAAACCGATGATTTCCGGAGTGCCCGTTTCGTTGCTTTGATGTGAACCTAGCGTCGCGACGAGTGTGCTTCCGGCCGCGGAAAGTGTGAATCGAGGTTCTCCGATTCGAACTGCCCGTTGGCCGAAGGGCGAAAACTTGATGTCCTGTTCCGTGTTTCGGACGTTGCTAAAGAAGGCTCCGTCACCTGCCGTGGTCCAAGCGGGCTTTCCATCGCGAAGTCGCAGGCAACGAATTCGAGACGCGTCGTGCACGAACACTAAGTCGTCGATGACAATCGGGAAGTGTCGACTGGGAGCGTTCGTCCGTTCCCCCACTTTTTCGACCGGAAAGTTGCGGTTTCGATTGGAGGGGATACTTCCTGGCAGCTCAGCCAGGGGCGTTCTCCAACTAGGTTCCAGTGGGATATCGATGACGGTCGCTGCGGTTTGGTTGCGGTCTGCGCTTCCCGCGAAGGTCAACCAGTCGCTCAAATCGACTTTCTGCCACTGACGGCTTTGATTCAGCAGAGACGAAACGAGCTGGACATACTTACCCGAATTTCCGCCGACGGTGCCGGTTGTGTTGGGCCAAGCCTTTCGTAGCACGTCTAATTCCGAACGAGCTCGGACTAGGTCGCCTTCAAGAATAGACGCCAGTGTCAGCCGTACCCAGACGTCAACAATGGGAATGTCACTCTGGACGTAGCATGTTAGGTCGCTGGCCGCTTTCTTGATTCGCGATGAAGGCATTTTGTTATCGCTAGCCTTGGCGGTCACGTCTCGGACGACGCTGGAAACAACCTCGCCGCGGCCAAGTCGTTCGTCAAATGGAAGTTTCTGCGGCCAGTTCTGCCATTGCAACTGCCAGTGCAGTCGACTCCAGTAATGCCGTGCGGTGTCAGTGAATCCGGCTTCTAATGCCCAGTCACCCAGTAACAGCAACGCGTCGTCACCAACTTCGCTGTGAAAGTAATCGCGAACGATTCTCTGCAACAGCGCTTCGTCACGCCGTTCGATGGCGTCGTTGAGCCACTGGCTGGCGAGGGGAGTCGTGCGTGCGCGATACGCCGCGAATTCATTTGGCGATTCCTTGGCGATGACGGACAGACTGTGGGTTACAAAGTCTGGGATCGGAACAAAGCTCCGGTAATCTCTCTTGGACTTTGTCGACTGACGCTGCGTTTCCGTCAGCTTCATGCTCGGTGATTCCGCCACGCGCATTAGCATAGCGATCGCTTCGGACCACTGCTGATCGGCCAGAAACTGGTTGGCCCGAGCAATTTGGCTGCGAACCTCACTGGTGGCTTCGTCCACATAGACCGTAGGCGAAAGCTCCGTGACGGAGAACTGTTCGCCGGGGCGATTCACTAAACCACCGCGAATGATGCGCAGCCGTGCATCGGGCTGAGCGTGCAAGGGAATCGCGAGACAACAAATCGTAAGTGTGAGCAGAATTCGCATGTCGATGTTGTAGACGACCCGATGGACCATTTGCCGTCAGGTGATCCTCGTTCCCACTCCCAGGCGAAACCGGTGCAATCGGATGACGGATAACGTTGGGCGAACAGGAACGTTAGAATCGGCGATGATCGCCGCCGCCCCTTATAAGACCTTTCAACAACTTTGCAGATGTAGTCGATGGAATTTCTTCTGGAACCTGAATGGGCCTTTCTGAATCACGGTTCGTTTGGGGCATGCCCGCGTGAAGTGCACGCTGAATACCAACGCATTCAGCGGCAGCTCGAGTCCCAACCGGTGCGGTTCATTCAACGCGAACTGCCGAGTTTGCTTCGTGATGCCCGTCACAGCTTGGCTGAATTCGTCGGGGCAGGGCAAGACGAAGTGGTACTTGTCCCGAACCCAACCTTTGCCGTGAATGCGTTGGCGAGATCTTTGAAGCTGGACAAAGGTGATCAAATCTTGACCAGCAATCATGAGTACGGAGCCTGCCTCAATGCTTGGCGATTCGTGCAGGAACGCAGCGGTTTTGAAATCGTTCAACAGCCGATCGAGTTGCCTGTAACCTCAGATGAATCGATTGTCGACCAATTCTGGAGTGGCGTGACCGAACGTACGAAGATCATTTTTCTCAGCCACATCACCTCTCCCACCGCGTTGACGATCCCTGTGGCGGAGATCTGTCGGCGAGCGAAGCAGCGCGGCATCTTGACCATTATTGATGGTGCCCATGTCCCGGGGCAGCTTGATCTGGACCTTCAACGGCTTGACGCTGATTTTTATGTCGCCACCTGCCACAAATGGCTGTGTGCCCCGAAAGGTTCGGCGTTTCTGTTTGCACGCAAAGATCAGCAGCCCAAGATTCAGCCTCTAGTGGTGGGCTGGGGGTGGGGAGAAGTCGACCGACTTTTTGATTCTGACAGTGACTTTGTAGACTACTTCGAATGGCTGGGAACGCACGATCCGTCCGCCTATTTGACAGTTCCCAGGGCGATTCAGTTTCACCGTGAAAACCAGTGGGACGAAGTGCAAAAGCGTTGCCACAGTTTGGCGAGTCTCGCCGTAGACCAACTCGCAAAGATCGAGAACGTGCATCGCGTGCATGACGACCACTTCTTCCAGCAGATGGGACTGGTGGAGCTTCCCGCCGCGACGGATGTTAAAGCGGTGAAGTCACGATTGGCGGACGAGTTCTGTGTTGAGGTACCGGTCTTTACTTGGCAGTCGCGAAATTTTCTACGAATTTCGATTCAGGCTTACAATACAAAAGCCCATATTGACCAGTTGGCTGACGGGTTGAGAGCCTGTTTGCGTCAGACACGTTAACGGTCCACGTCTGCCAGTTTGGGATCGGGACCGACGGTCTGACCGGCTAGTAGCCATGCATATGTCACCCATACGGGCCGTCTGGGGCTAAGGCCGGTAGCGTCAAAGTATTGAAGGTCACGTACGACTGTCGGTTTGCACTACAGATTCCTAACACAGCATGACGATTTGTTTGGTTCCGCCGTTACGGATTTGGCCGTGGACCGAAAATCCGGCAGAAATCGCCGCGTTGATTATAATTTGAACAAGATCAACGCTTCGTTGTCGAAACGCCCCAATGCTTCGGTTGAAACCTCATTCTGCACGCCGTCTTACGCGTCATCTTAACCTCGAGGCGTTGGAATCCCGCCAACTCCTGACGGTCAACATGAGCGCGGAATCTCAGCTAATGCTGGAGCTGGTGAATCGTGCGCGAGCGGATCCGGTCGCCGAGATCGAGCGCACACTTGCTGCGGATCGACTGGACATTGACGTTGCAGACGAAGATCTGGTCACTGACCTGAATCAAGACTTGGCCGAAGACGAAACCATCTCGGCCGATCCCAAGCAGCCGTTGGCGCCGCATCAAGCACTGATTGATGCGATGGAAGGGCATCTGTTGGACATGCTGGCCCGGAACTATTTCGGCCACGACAGTCCTGAAGGCAGCACACCGTCAACGCGCGCGCGAGCTGCTGGTTATCCGACGGGAGCTGGCGAGAACATTGCTTGGGCCGGCAAGACCGACGGGATTCGTCGCACCGAGGAAGTATACAAACGGCATCGCGGACTAGTGCGAAGTACTGGTCACCGTATCAACATGATGCGCGAACGGTGGCGAGAGATTGGTCCGGGGGTCGAATACGGAAGGTTTCGGCAAGATTTTCGAAACTTCGATTCCATCATGGCCGGCACGCTGTTTGGGAACCGAAATGGAAATAACTTCATTACCGGCGTGGCAATTTCCGATCGCGTGATTCGGAATAACTTCTACGAGGTAGGCGAAGGATTGGGTAGCGTTCGCATCACGGCGACGCGATTGGGGACCAGCGATCAATTCACCGTTCTTACTGGTACGTCTGGTGGCTACAGCTTGCAGGTTCCCGATGGGACCTACAACATTACGGCGACTAGCGTCAACTTGCCTCACACGTTAGTCGTTCGAGGTGTGGTCGTTGACGGTGAAAATGTGAAGGTCGACTTCAACTCGTCCGGAATGCCGACGCGATACATTTCTGGAAACGTCTTTGAAGACGTCAACGCAAACCGCTTTCGCGATTCGAATGACCGCGACCTGGAAGGCCGAACCGTCTACATCGACGCGAATGACAACGGCGAGTTTGACGCCGACGAGTTGAATACGCAGACGGATGCCAACGGTGGTTACTTCTTGGCAGGTTTGCTGCCCGGTGAATATACGGTTCGCCAAGTCTTAGAAGGCGACTGGATACAGACATTGCCTTTTGGGACCTACGACGTTCCGCTGGATGTGCAGAATATTATCGGCGTTGATTTTGGGACCGTGCTGTTGAACGAACTGCCGGTTGCTGGCGAGGACACTGCGGCCACAATTGGGCAACGGCCGGTGACAATCGACGTCCTTCAGAACGACACGGACCCGGACGGAGAGGTGGATCCCAATACGCTTCGCGTATCACGAATTCCTCGTAACGGCACGGTCACTGTTTCGCCGGACGACCAGTTGATCTATACGGCTAGAGAAGGTTTTTCTGGAACCGATACGTTTTCTTATACCGTCGACGACGATCTCGGCGGGCGTTCCGATGCGACCACAGTCACCGTCAACGTAACACGTGCGTTGCCTTTTCAAAACGATGAGAATCCGTTCGACGTTGATGCGAATGGCTTCGTGGTTAGTCTGGACGTACTGATTGTTGTTAACGAGTTGAACCGTCGTGGCGCACGGTCGCTGGCGAATGTAACTCGCGCCGAATCAATGCCGTACTACGATGTGAGCGGTGACGAATACATAAGTTCTCTCGATGCTCTCAGGATCATTCAATTTATCAATCGCAACCCGGCGTCTGGCGAGCCTCCACTGAGCGAGTCTTCGTCGGGTGAGCCTTCATCAGGCGAGCCAATCGCTTCTGCTCGCACCGCTCTCGACAGCAATCGAACTGCCGAATACGTGGCTAGCTCTGCCCAAACGCGGGATGCAGTGTTCGCTTTGTATGCGTCGCAAGATGACGACGACACGGACAAACGGCAAGTCTTCGAGAACTAGGCATCTCTGAGGCCAGCGATGTTTCTAGGGTGGCACGCCTTCGCCGCACAGCCGTCCAACAATCGGGCATGAATTTGTCGGCTGCTAGCCCTATAGTGTGCGAATGCCTGACTACATAAAGAACCCATGGAAGACCCACTCGTCTCACGTCCGATATGAGAATCCGTGGATCAGGGTTTCGCACAACGAAGTGACTAATCCAAGTGGTGGTCCAGGCCAGTACGGTGTCGTGCA
>CAYQMZ010000007.1:1605-8128 GCA_964418725.1 uncultured Pirellulaceae bacterium | reverse complement strand
TAATAAGGCGGTTGCCGTTATCCCTGTCGACGACGAGGGATATACCTGGCTGGTTGGGCAGTATCGATACGCGGTTGAGTCCTACGAATGGGAAATTCCCGCGGGAGGAGCTGCTGCCGGCGAGCCGCTCGTAGAGTGTGCCAAGCGTGAGTTGCTGGAGGAGACCGGGCTGGTAGCAGAGCACTGGGACCAAATCATGGATGGTCTGCAGCTCTCAAATTCGATCACCGACGAACTGGCACACACGTTCGTCGCCCGAGGACTCACGCAACGCACCGCGTGCCCCGAAGACACCGAGGAACTGCAAATCCGACGGGTGCCCTTGGAATCGGCAATCGACATGGCCATTACGGGGCAATTGTCGGACGCGTTCTCCGTGGTCAGCTTGATGCGATTGAAACACTTGATGCTACGCAATGAACTGAGGGACGTTAACTAGCGATGTACTGCACTTTGTCCAAGTTGTTTGTTCGGTTTGCGTTGGCAGCCATCGTCGCTTTCTTAGGCATCGTTCTTTGCTGCGAGCAGTCGCAGGCTCAAGATCGGAAGCGAGCGTCACGCCAGCAAGTGCCCGATGGAGTCATCGCCCATCGAGATTTGGAATACGCCAAGGTTGGCGACAAACAGTTGTTACTGGACCTCTATGTCCCCGAAAACACGCAACAACCTCTGCCTTTGATTGTCTGGGTGCATGGGGGAGCCTGGCGAGCCGGTAACAAGAAGCACTGTCGGGCGATGTCATTTACGGAACGAGGCTATGTTGCTGCGAGTATCTCGTATCGACTTTCGCAAGAAGCACGCTTTCCAGCACAGATCGAAGACTGCAAGGCGGCGATTCGTTGGTTACGGGCCAACGCGGACAAGTACTCGATCGATCCAAGTCGGATTGGCGTTTGGGGATCTTCTGCCGGCGGCCATCTAGTTGCTCTGTTGGGAACTGCGGGGGATGTGAAGCAGCTCGAGCAACAGCATCAACACCAGGACCAGTCCAGTCGTGTTCAGGCGGTATGCGATTTTTTCGGGCCCACAGACTTCCTGCGGATGGACAAGGATTCGCTGCCACAAAGTCCTTTCGAGCATGATGATGTGAAGTCGCCAGAATCGCAGTTGATAGGCGGTCCTATTCAAGAACACCCAGCCAAAGTCGCGAAGGCAAACCCAATCACTTACGTGACGAAAGACGATCCACCGTTCTTGATTGTTCACGGAGACCAAGATCGATTGGTCCCCTGGCAGCAAAGCAAGTATTTGTTCGAAGCCATGCAGGCGAAAGGTCTCGACGATGTCCAGCTGCACATCGTGAAAGGGGCTGGGCACGGTTTCGGAGGTCGGGAAGAAGTCAACAAGAAGGTCGAAAAGTTCTTCGATCGAGTCTTGAAAGCGCGACACTAATTATCGATGAAACGTCCGAGCGGTGATTGCACGACTCGTCCCGACTTGATGACGACACCTTCTTCCTGCAGCTTCTCGGTTTGAAGGTCTGGGTTGCAAGGAGCCAGTTTTCCGCTGGCGTACACCACTCGCCACCATGGCAAGCTTGTCATGGATTTTGCAAGCAGTGCTCCGGCGGCTCGTGGAGCATTGGGGCGTCCTGCCCGTTCTGCGACATCGCCGTAGCTGACAACTTCCCCCTCTTGCAAGCTGGCAACTGCCACGGTGAGCGCTTGTTCCAGATCTGTTGCCTCGGAAACGGCTTTGGTTCGAGGCGTTCCCGATCTCGAAGCATGCACGTTAGTCTTAGGCTGTCTGGGCATCTCTGTATCAACAAATGAAGCGAACTGCGGACTCTGACACCGGCAGTTTATCGATCAAATTGACCTAACTTCAATGATGCCGCCGTGTACCTACGGTTAGCGAGGGCGCTATAATGCGGTAGACAAGTGAGGGCGAATGGTACCCGTGATGAAACGGACTATTTCGCGTATGTCCTTTGCCTGTAATGCTTTGCTGCGATGGATGCCGGTGTGTTGGTCACGGCATTTTTGGCGAAGTTGCGGGTACGACCCAGCCCACCTAACACGTTCCAAGTGATTCGAGGCACGAATCGTGCACCAGTCAGGTTGCTCCACCCCACTGAGGGTAATTTGCTCCAGTCTTCTTCGGCAAAAGGCCGCACCACTTGCGTGCTTGGCGATCGGGTTTGCGCTACTGGGATGCACGCCGCCTGAGGAACCGGTTTCCAGCTACAAAGTGAAGAAGCACGAGCTGATTCAGGTCTCGATGCAACCGGCCGAAGAATCGGGCGCCGACTTGCCGCTGACCGTTGAGAATCCCACGGACCGTATTTTGGGTGCTGTGGTTCTATTTAAAGACATAGCCTGGTACATCAAAGGCGCTGCCCCGGTAGGTGACTGGCCGGACGATGCTTCGGAAGAATTTGGGAAGCTCATTAGCTCGCTCAAGTTTGAAAGTGCAGACAAGCCAACTTGGGAGTTGTCCGATAAGTGGGTGGAGAAGCCTGGAAGTTCGAGCAT
Organism: uncultured Pirellulaceae bacterium; assembly: GCA_964418725.1. Lineage (GTDB taxonomy): Bacteria > Planctomycetota > Planctomycetia > Pirellulales > Pirellulaceae > CAYNJG01. The sequence goes on along the minus strand of CAYQMZ010000007.1, from coordinate 5,654 downwards.
GCGAGCAGCAGACCTAGTCCTGGGCAAAGTTACGTTCTCTGTCATCAAACTTCCGAACACCGGTCCGAACGACCGAGACTATTTGTTGTCCAACATGAATCGTTGGCGACGGCAAGTCAGCTTGGGCCCGATTGATTCCGCTGAACTAGCAAACACCAGTCAAAAGATTTCGACGGCTGACGGTGAAAGTGCAACCGTCGTCGATTACTTGGGCAAACAAGACAATGCCAGCATGCCGCCGATGATGCGAAACGGCGGCGGTGCGATGGCTCGTGGTCCATTCCAGACGCCACCTAAACCAGCTGCCAGTGGTGCAGCCAAGGGAAAGCCAGGTTTCACAAGCAGTCCTCCGGCTGGATGGACACTCACGAAATCGCGGATGTTTCAAAAGGCTCGCTACATCGTGAAAGCAGGCGAGGAATCTGGCTTTGCTTCGGTTTCGCAGGCTGGTGGTGACGTGATGATGAACGTGAATCGATGGCGTGGACAGGTCGGTTTGCCCACCATCTCAAAGCAAGAAGAAGTCAACGCTGACCCTGTTAAGGTCGGCGGAGTAGATGGAATTCTGGTTCGCCTGATTGGTGAGGAGAAAGGGCTAATTGTCGCGATGGTTCCGGACATTCAGTCCGGGCACAATTGGTTCTTCAAGCTGGAAGGACCGTCGACGTTTGTGGAGTCGCAAGCGGAAGCCTTCTCCAATTACTTGGACACGGTGAAATTCGAATAGCACCAAGCTCCGCCCAATGACGACGATTATTGGCTGAGTTTTCTTGAGACGAAGAGAAGTTTCATGGCAACTGATACGTTTGGAAGCTCTGCTGCTCCGGCACGCGAATTTGAGCTAAACGATACCGTCAAAGCGATCCTAAAGCCGCTTGCGTCGCTGCGACTAACGGTCGCTTTGTTTGCGCTCGGAATCTTCATTATTTTCGTCGGTACGTTGGCCCAAGTCGAAAAAGACATGTGGGAGGTCATCGAGCTGTATTTTCGATCGTGGATCGCCATGATCGATTTGCAACTCTTCTTTCCAAGAACTTGGTGGCCGAACTTAGTAGGCAAGGTGAACGGCAGTTTTCCCATGCCTGGTGGCGCAACGATCGGCGCACTGATGGCGGTGAATCTACTGGCTGCGCATCTGGTTCGATTCAAGATTCAAGCCAAGGGCCCCGAACTGCTGATGGGATTGGTCGTGATTGGGCTCGGATCACTGGTCACGTACTGGGTGATTGCGAGTGGACACAATCAATCGGGGCTGCAAGGCAAGCCACCATTCAGTTGGGAGATGCTGTGGACGTTGGTGCGCGGCAGCCTGTTCTTATTAGCCCTCACCTGCAGCGTTGCGCTCGCAATTTCGGGCAAAGCGTCGGCAAAAGCTCGCATGGGCATGCTTGCCGTCGCAATCCTGTGCGGTGGACTGGGCGTTTGGGCTGCGACCACCATGCCTTCCGCTTCGTCGTTGCGGATTCTGTGGCAGCTGATTCAAGGCGGGCTGGCAGGCGTTGTGCTGTTAGTTGGTTGCATGCTTGCCTTTAAGAAGCGAGCTGGCATTGTGCTCCTACATGTCGGCATTGGGCTGATCATGTTCAGTGAGTTCTATGTCAGTCAAAAGGCGGTTGAAGGTCGGATGTCGATTCGCGAAGGCGAAACGATGAACTATGTCCGAGACATTCGCGAAACAGAAATCGCCGTCGTGAAGACGTCAGATGACTCTGATTCCGAATCCGTGACCGTGATTCCAGGATCACGACTCTTACCTCGACGAACGTTGTTGGGGCTCGGCAAGCCAGTCGATGGAAACGTGATCATTCGCGATGAACAGTTACCGTTTGATGTCGAGGTGTTGCGATACATCAAGAACGCGAATTTGGGTAGCGTCGACTTAGTCGGCATCGCGGAAGAACTTGATTACCTGACGCGTGCACAGCGAATGCAAGTTCGACGGTTGCAAGCGATGGAAGACGGCAAAGAATCCGACATTCTTCTCGATGAGAATTTTCTGACGAAGAGCCAGTTGGAAGAGGTACAGAAGATTCGAAGCGAACGCATCGCCAAGAACATCGCCACGGTGGGATCTGGAACAGACCTTGTTGCGGAGGAAGTACGCGCCGCGACGGGAACAGATGGCGGCAACGTTGATTTGGCCGCCGTGTACGTCAATCTTCGCGAGAAGGGCTCGGAGAAGAGTTTGGGCAAGTTGATGCTCTCGCAGATTCTGACCATGAACGATCGGCAAGAAGAAGTCGAAGTGGGCGGCGAAACCTATCAAGTTTCACTGCGGTTCAAGCGTACCTACAAAGACTATTCGCTCTCTTTGAAGGATGTTCGCAAGGATGATTACCTGGGTACCAACACACCGATGAATTACTCGTCGGATGTGGTGGTGACGGACACCGCAGCCAACAGCAAGGTTGGCGACTTCAAAATCTGGATGAACAACCCACTTCGCTACGCCGGAGAGACGTTTTACCAAAGCGGATATACATCCAAAGCGATGGGTGGCGGTATCGAGTCTACGGACCTTCAGGTCGTTACCAACGGTGGCTGGATGATGCCGTACGTTGGTTGCATGTTGGTGACCGTGGGAATGCTAGTGCACTTTTCCGGAACGCTATGGCGGTTTCTATCCAAGATCTCCCGCCAGGAAGTAGCGCTTGCCGAATCGGCCAAGGCGACGCGTTGGGACTACTTGATTCCCGGCCTCCTCGTGCTGCTGTTCATGTTGTACGTGGGTTCCAAGATGCGCCCGCCGACAGACACGAAAGCCAATATGCGCATCCATGACTTTGCCAGTCTACCGGTTGTTTACCAAGGTCGCGTGAAGCCGATGGACACGCTGGCACGCAACACGCTTCGCATTATTTCGAACAAAGAGACCGTCGACGACTTCGCGCAATATGACCCTAAGAAGCGTCGCCAACCACAGCTTCCAGCCATTCGTTGGCTGATGGATGTCATGTCGGGCTCGCCCGATGCGGAGAAGCACCCTGTCTTTCGAATCGATAGCCTCGATGTACTCGATACGCTGGGGCTCCCCCGTCGCAAAGGTTTCCGTTACGCACTGGAAGAATTCCGCGAAAAGATTCCTGCGATTGAAGCGGAATTAAAGGCGATGCCGAAAGAGCAGGAAGATCGCAGCTTCTACCAACGGAAAATCTCTGAGTTGGAGCGACGATTGCGTGCACAGCGACTCATCGAAGTCTCGTTCGCTCGTATCATTCCTCGGATGCCTACCGAAGCAGAAGTCAAAGCCGATCCACAGGCCGCCACACAGACGGTTCAGCAGATCCAACGAATGCTGTCGAGTTTGCCAAATCTGGAGTCAGCCTTGGATGGATTCCAACCTCCGTTGGCAGTGCCGATGCCCGAAGGGAAATCGGAACCCGGCCGTGAATGGGTCGCCTTTTCGACGGCTTGGAACGAAAAGTATGGTGCCGATCTGTTTGCGTCGCTCAACCTTGATCCGTCACGGACTCGGATGCCCAAATTCGAATCGACCAAAGCGGCGCAGCTTTGGGACAAGATGTTGATGTCTTACGCAACTGGAAAGACGAAGCCATTTAATGACGCCCTGGACGAGTATCGCGAGCTACTCAGTGAGCAGGCCCCAGCAAACCTGGATATGCAGCAAGTTGGGTTTGAGCACTTCTTTAACTACTCCCGACCGTTCTACTACAGCATGGTGATGTACGTAGTGGCATTCGTTTTGGTTGCGTTGGGATGGGCCGCCGGTCCATTCGGGAAACTCCGCATCTTTAATCGATGTGCGTTTTGGCTGTTGGTTTTCGCGTTCCTTGTGCACACCTTTGCATTGGGGGCACGCGTCTACATTTCTGGTCGACCGCCGGTCACCAACTTGTATTCGTCGGCCGTGTTTATCGGCTGGGTTGCTGTCGGATTTGCGTTGGTCGTGGAGCTGGTCTTCAGTAAGGTCAAGGCTCTGTCGTCGTATGCCATGGGACTGGGAAGTCTTGTCGCTGCCGTGGCTGGCTATTCAACACTGCTGATCGCCTATCAGTTGGCTGGTGACGGAGACACGTTCACTGTATTGC
>CAYQMZ010000007.1:1230-1595 GCA_964418725.1 uncultured Pirellulaceae bacterium | reverse complement strand
CCTTTACCGTCCTGCAAGCTGTCTTGGATACGCAGTTCTGGTTGGCCACGCACGTTGTCTGCATCACCTTCGGGTATTCGACAACATTCCTCGCTGGTGCATTCGGCATCGTGTACCTGTTGACGCTTGCCTGGCGCAATCAAAAACTAAGCAGCGTCCTGACCTCTATTACCTATGGCACGCTATGCTTCGCGATCTTCTTCAGTTTCGTGGGAACCGTGCTTGGTGGGTTGTGGGCTGACGACTCGTGGGGAAGATTCTGGGGATGGGACCCCAAAGAAAATGGAGCTCTGATCATTGTGCTTTGGAATGCCCTTATCCTGCACGCACGGTGGGGTGGAATGGTTCGTGATAAGGGCCTGGCC
>CAYQMZ010000007.1:0-1220 GCA_964418725.1 uncultured Pirellulaceae bacterium | reverse complement strand
GCTCATCATCGTGACCTTCGGGCTGACGGCGATGTCTCTGCTGCCGCGACAGAAAGAGATCCCTAAGACAACCTAGTGGTTCGCTGGCCGTACAACCGTTGATGTGTAGCTGCCCAACGTGGTTGCGATCGGATGAAGTGCAAACGAACGCCGGTTCACGACGTGCGTCCAAAGTTTGCCGACAGCAGTAGGAAGTCTGCGAAGTTGACCACTTCGTTGCCATCGAAGTCACCACTGGCGAATGCGACGTCCGTACGGCCAAAGTTGGCAGATAGTATCAGGAAGTCCGCGAAGTTCACGGAGCCATCAGCATTTGCGTCGCCCGGAATGACCGCTGCCGAGCCAAACTGTCCTGGCGAAGGCGACACTGATTGCCAGTTCGAGGGTGATTGAAAGAGTGGGCTTGCTGGTTGGTCGGAGCCAGCATCCAAGGGCTCTAACGATTTACCGTCGCCGTCTGCATCCTCTGGCCAGCCAGCCCGGTCGTCGTACGAAAAATCGAGGATCGTGCTGCCGCTGGCGTCTTCAAGGTTCAGCCTTTCTCCACCGTTGCTTAACGATGTGTCATTTTGGAATTCGCCGGCGATCGACTGTGCCATTCCAAATCGAGCAGCGAACACCACTTCGTCCGCCACGATCAACACTTGGTTGCCGGGAGCAAGTGACGAGCCGCTGGGGAATTCGAAGTCAATGCCGGAAGCAAAACGGACTCCGGTTAAGTCAAGCGTCACATTGCTGCTGGCGTTTGTTAATTCGATAAACTCGAACGCGTTGTCATCTGCGTCGGGCTCGCCATCGCGTGGATCCTCAGGATGATAGTAGATCTCGCTGATTCGCAAGTATCGCTGCGCATCTGAAGGCTGTCCGTCGTAACTCACTGAATCAATGACGGTCTCAGCCATATTGCTGAGCACGATCTGCTCGGAGAAATTCGACAAGTGACCGGAGGTCCATTGTTGAACAAGATTGCTTTGACCGCCGGACGGACCTTCATTGCGTTCGCGGAAGGCTGCGACGCTGGCCGTAACGAATAGCGTGGCATCGGGGGCGATTACGGTTCCCGGCTGAAAGGTGTGCGAGATGCCTCCAGACAACGTCCAGCCGGATATGTCGACCGCGAATGTATTGGGGTTATGTAGTTCGATGTACTCTTGGTCTTGGTTGCCCGACGCAGGGCTAAACTCGACTCGCCCAACGGTGATCCGAGCATCGGCAGGTTG
>CAYQMZ010000006.1:21043-31816 GCA_964418725.1 uncultured Pirellulaceae bacterium | reverse complement strand
AAGTCCGTTCCGCCGGCATCCACACGCTGCGTGTTGTGTCGGACTCCTCAACGGAAGGCGAACAATACAGTCTCTTCGTTGCTCCCAATGTCGCAGTGGAAATCGAACCCAACAACAACGCTGGACAGCCACGCCCTATCGACTCGACCAACAGCACTATCGCCGGCTATCTCCGAGCTGGCGCAACCAATGTGTATTCCAGCCGTGCGGCTTTTCAGGCGGACAACCCAGCTCTGCCAACTGAAGACTTCGAAGGCGGGACCGTCGCCGCAGACGTACTGAGTACATTTTCTGGTTCGCTGAATAGTGCAACACGCAATGATATCTTCCCAGCGGGAATCCTTGAGGGCGTCACAATCTCATCGACCAACAATGGAAGTTTGGCTTTGGTCGGCTCTGACTTTTTCGGTACGAGCACTCCTGGCAGTAAAGTCCTCGGGCCCGATCGGTTTTCCGACGATACTCGCATCGACTTTACGACTCCAGTGACGGCGGTAGGATTCGATCTGCAAAGCAACAGCAACGTAACCGTTCGCCTCTTCGACGCGGCGGATCAGTTGATAGCAGCGCCCGTAGTTAACGCTGGTTCAGACAACTTTTTTGGTGCTGTTACCACAGATCCCATCGCCAGTATCGAGTTGGATGAGACATCCCGTTCTGGCGAACTCATTGACAACCTATCATTCGGCTCAGCAGGCATCGCTCCGTCTGCTGAGTCCGACGCGTTTGTTGTCTCGCTGACCGGTGGCAGTTCAATTGAGGTGTCAACATCCACGCCCCTGGATGGAAACAGTACCCCAACGAATTCACTGGATCCCCGAATCGTGATCAGCGGTCCAGGGGGAGTTGTCGTCGACGACAATTCGGCGACTGATCAGAAGAACGCAAGGCTAACGTTTACGGCTCCCGTTTCTGGCGACTACGTGATTCGAGTTGAAGCTGAGTCCGGCGAGGGCGAATACTTGCTTCACTTGGATGCACCGAGTTTGATTGGCTACATCGACACACAGCAGCGTGTTGTGCTCGAAGCAAATCAGCTTGATGTTCAGGGGCTCAACTTTGCTTCGACGGCGGGTCTGCTTATTCCAATCCCTAACGGTAACTCCGATCCGTTCACGTTTGCACTTTCCAACACCAGCGAACAGATCACGTTGGGTAATCTGGGATCAACTGTTCAGCTTGATGGAACGTTGGTCACAGAGATTCGCTACACAGGCGACGATCCACAATCGGATCTGGTCGCTAGTTACGGAGTTGGTGGTCTGGAAATCAACTTTCCCATCGAATCACGGGCCAGGGAATCGTTTGACTGCAACCAAGACGGATCAACGAACGCCGATGATTTAGGTTGTGGTTGCGACCTAGCGGCCATTGACGAATTGCTGGCGGAACTGGGACTACAAACGGGTGATCTCGACGCGGACGGTAGCGTGGGGTTCACTGACTTCCTGCGTTTGTCAGCCTCGTTCGGCCAAAGTGACGTTGGCTACACCGAAGGCGACATCGACTGCAGTGGCTCCGTCGACTTCGCGGACTTCCTGATTCTTTCCGCCGGATTCGGACAATAGCAGTCCTACGCTAAGAGCGATCGAACAGCAGGTAACGGAAAATCGTGTAGAGGATCTTGTAACCCGCGCGAATCGTTCCGGAAACCGTGCCACTGATCTTGCTGACGCCAATGCGTCGACGATAGGACACCGGAACTTCGCGATAGACAAGACCTTTCTTCACGGCCTTTATCTGCATCTCCACCGTCCATCCGAAATTCTCATCCTGCATCCGCAGGGACTTCAGTGCTGGGTAACGGATGGCCCGAAATGGCCCTAAGTCAGTGAACTTCGCGCCCCAAAACAGTCGCATCAACGAGCAAGCGAGCCAATTGCCGAACAACGCTTGAAAGTGCATTGCTCCAGATTCTCTGTCACCCGTCGCTCGCGAACCGATGACAAAGTCTGCATCGTTGGAAACAATCGGAGCAATAATGTCCGCCAATTCATCAGGATGATCGCTGTAGTCGCCATCGACGAAAGCAACAATTGTTGCCTCCCGTTCCGACGCAGGTAATTCTTCCAATGCGCGGTCCACGTGAGCAATTCCCGTCAGACAAGCTTTCCCATAGCCCCGCTGCGGTTCACTGATAACGTCGGCTCCCAACTGCGAAGCGATTGCTGGGCTGTCGTCTGTCGAGCCATTGTCCACGACAATGACGCTGCGAACATTTGGCAAATCATTCAGAACGGCCCCAATCGAGCCCTCTTCATTCAGCATTGGAATGATGACAAACGTCTGTCCTAGCGCGGCGGACACATCACCCCAATCACTCATGCAATTTGTACCCGTGGATTCACCAAACAAAGATAGACGGCGGCAGGGATAAGCAGCGTTCGCCGTGTTGAGTTTCCATTCTGCTTGACCAGGCACAACTCGGCTACGCGGGCTCACAAAGTGTATCGGCCATTACATTCATTCCCGGACCGCTCGGCCGCACACACCAGCGACGCCGCCTCCGGTCAACATACTCTAACAACCGAAGTCGATACTACACCGACGTGATCAGGTCGCATCACGCCCAGTGAATATGTTCTGAATGTCTTCTAGGATCAAATACAGACAGGGCACCAGCACCAAGATGATTGCCGTTGAAAATAGAATCCCAAAGCCTAACGAAATCGCCATCGGGATGATGTACTGAGCCTGCAGTGATTCTTCGAAGATCAGCGGCATCAAGCCGCCGAACGTCGTCAGCGTGGTCAATAGAATCGGCCGGAATCTTCGAAGACCGGCTTGAGAAATGGAGTCGAAAGCGTTGCTCACCTGTCGGCGTCGATTCGCGTAGTCGATCATGATCAACGAATCGTTGATCACAACTCCAGACAAGGCGATCACTCCCATTAGGCTTACCAGCGAGATGTCGTAGTCGAGCCAGATGTGTCCAAGTACCGCACCAACGATACCGAATGGGATCGCTACCAATACGATCAATGGTTGAATGTAGCCACGAAAGGCAATCGCAAGCAACGAGTAGATGACGGCCAATGCAAGCCCAAACGAACCCCACAGCGACGATGTCGCACGACGCATTTCAGCATCGCTGCCTTCGAAGTTCCAAGTGATACCGGGATAATCGCGTCGCAGTTGCGGCAATCCTTCTTTGCGTAGGGCTTCGATTACCTGCGTCACGGCGCGTTTCGGCTGCACGTCCATCGAGACATTGATAGCACGACGGCCGTCTCGGCGATTGATCGATGTGAATGCTTCGTCTTTCTGCAACTCGGCCACATCCAGCAACGGAACCTCGGCACCACTGGGAGTTCGAATCACTAAGTCTTCCAGGTTATGGATATCTTCGCGCTGCTCCTCCGGTAACTTGACGCGCACTTCCGTCTCGTTGGTACCACGCAAAAGGCGAAGCGCCAGTGAACCGAAAAAGGCCCCACGCAGCTGATCCCCAAGCTCTTCGTCGGTCAATCCCAACGCCCGCCCTTCAGGACGCAGCCGAAAGTCGTACTGTGCTTTGCCCTTGTTGTAGTTGTCGTTGACGTCTCGAACGTTTGCGTAAGTTCTAGCTTGTTCTACGAATGCTTCTGCAGCTTTTTCAAGAACGCTAATGTCGCTGTGACTGAGCGCGATGTTGATCGCTCGGCGATGCCCGCCCGGCCCTCTTTCGGCGCGAAAACTCACTTGGCTAACGCCAGGGAGATCGCCGATCGAGTCTCGCCAAAGCTCGATCACTTCATTGGCCGTCATGTCACGTTCGTCTGGCGGCTTCATCACGATTTCCACGTCCACAAAGCTTTGCCCTCGGACGTTGGTCGCCACACCTTCTGCAACCTCGTACAAATTGTGCTCTTCGAACATTCGCAGTGTGGCTGCGGTAATGACTTCAGCGATTTCCGCAGCCTGGTCACGAGTCGTCCCCACAGGCATTCGGACGCCACATTCGATTTCGTCCGCTGAAACCTCCGGCATCAGCACCATGCCCATGTGCGCACTGGTAGCGTAGCCTCCGACGACCAAGAACAGTCCCAACGCCAACGAGGAAACGATGTACCTGTAACGCAAACACAGTTGCAGGATTGGCCGGTAGAAAAAATCCACCAACCGATTGAACCAGGCACTAAAACTCTGCTGTCCACGATGCAGGTACCCGGCAAGCCCTGAACGAACAGCTTTCGCATGTGCCAAATGGGCCGGCAAAATGAACAGCGACTCCACCAACGACAGCGACAGAACGATGATCACGACAACGGGCAATGGCCCCCAGAACTTACCGGTCTCACCAGGAATGAACATCAGCGGGACGAATGCAACGATGTTCGTTAGGATGCTGAACACCACCGGCGAAGCGACCTCGCGGGTGCCTTCGATCGCCGCCAATTCATGGTTCGCACAACTGCCACGCTTCTCATAAACGTTTTCGCCCACAACAACGGCGTCATCCACGACGATGCCTAGCACCACGAGGAAACCGAACAGCGAAATCATGTTTACGCTGACGCCAAACACGGGCAGCAGCAGCAAGCCGCCAACGAAGGAAACAACCATTCCCATCATTACCCAAAAGGCCAGTCGGAATTCCAAGAAGAGAGCTAAGATGACCAGCACAATCACGACAGCCATCGCAGCGTTTTCCAGCACCAGGAACAAGCGACGACGGAACTCCTCGGCGTTGTTTCGATCGATCCGCCATTTCACGCCCGGCGGTAATACACTCTCGAACTCTCGCAACGATTCTTCGACGGCCTCTGCCACTTCTATCGGTGACTGCGAGCCAACGCGATAGATTTCAAGTTCGACGGATGGCTCTTGGCTAAACTGCGAATGGAAACCCGCCTCCTCAAAGCCATCGCGAATCGTGGCGATGTCGCCCAACGTCACCAGCGGACCATCTCGTCCAGCGACGATTTGAATCTTGGCAAAGTCGTTCGCCCACTGCTTCCGTGCCTTCACCCGAAGCAATATTTCCCCTGCGGTCGTCTGCACCGATCCAGCGGCGACGTCCTGGCTGGATGTACGAATGATGTTGGCCACCTCAGGAAGCGTGAGCCCATACTCGCGTAGTCGCTGCCGGGGTATTTCGACGTGCGTTACGTACTGCGGCACTCGAAAAAGCTCGATCTGCGTAATTTTCTCGTGCGACTGCAACTGATCCCTGAGTTGCTCGGCGAGTTTACGAAGCTCCCAAACATCGATCATTCCGTACAACGAGACGCGCATTACGCCTCGCTGTTGAGACTCTAAATTTACCTCAGGTTGCTCGATCTGGTCCGGAAAAGTACGGATCCGATTGACTGCCTGGTCGACTTCCTGGAACGCTTTCATGCGATCTTGGCCCGCCACCAATTCGATCACCACCTCACCGCGTCCTTCACGTGCTTCGCTGGTGACTCGTTCGATGCCGTCCACGTCTCGCACGGCACCCTCAATCGGCGCCAGGATTCCTTGTTCGACTTCCGAAGGAGAAGCTCCTGGGTACCCAACGCGTACTTCCACGATATCTAGTTGAGACTCGGGAAAAACTTCTTTTTGAATGACGCGTGCCGACCACAAACCACCGCCGAGCAAGATGATCATCAACAGGTTTGCAGCGATCGAGTTCCTCGCCATCCAGGCGATCGGTCCGAATCGTGATGGTTCGTCGCGCTGTGTCACTTGGACGACTCTCCAGACGGTTCGCCAGCCGCCGTATCGAGACTGAGCTCACTCGCTTCGCCAATTTTGCGAAGCCCAATGCCCTCCGCCACGGTCGCCAGCGTAGTAGTGACAACCTCATCACCGCTTTCGAGACCATCTCGGATGTAGGCATGTTGGGCGTCCTGAAAGACAACGTCTGTCTCACGAATCTGCAACTTGGCGTCCTTCATCACCCAGACGGTATTGCCGTCGTGAAGGTATGATCGATCGAGCAGCACGACGTCTTCGATGGGCTTCCCATGAATTCGGACCTCGATCAGCGTATCAAGAATCAGTGACGGAGTGTTCGTTGATGTTCCCAGCGGGTCGGGCACAGAAACCAGCACACGCGCTAGTCGGGTTTGTTCATCAAGCGCCCCGATCATCCGCGTGACTCGCGCCTCTCGTTCCACGTCTCTCCCCCAGACATCCGGATTGCGTAGGGTCACCATCGAACCTTCGGCCTCTTCGCTGGGAAATTGAACCCAACGCAAACTGCGGACAGGTACCGCGGCCATCACCCAATATTCATCCACGCCGACCAACTGCCCCAAGTCATCGCCAGGCCCAACCTGCGATCCAACGTTCGCAGATCGCCGAAGTATTTGCGCATCGAACGGCGCGACGATGCGTGTACGTTCAAGATCCAGCTTCGCACGCTCCACAGCGGCCATCGCCGCACTAACGCGAGACTTAATCGATGCGTACTGCGGTTCTCGGAGAACGAGCGCACGATTCAGTTCGTCGATCGAATCGCCCAACAGCGCGAGCTCCTTCTTAGCGAGACTCTGTCGCCCCTCTTCGATCGCAAGAGCGGCCTGCGCTTGTTCTAGTTCACTCTCGCGAATGGACACCGCGTTGCGAAAGTCGGCCGGATCGATCTGCAGCAATTGGTCACCCGCGCGAACCATCCCCCCTGGTGCAAACTTCTGCGAGAGCGACATTACCTGGCCGCGAACGCGAGGGCTAAGCACGATGTCCTGGGCCGGCCGTACGGTTCCTAGCACAACTAGTTGCGGAGCATATACACCACGTCGAACGGTCACGGTCTCTACCAACGCCGATGATTTTCGCCGTGTATTGATCTGCTGTGCAGTTGGCTCCGTCCGGTTGATCACGACGATCGCAGCCGCCGACGCGCCCAAGATGGCAACGCATCCGATTGCGTTCAAAAAGATGCTCAGCCAGCTTCTGCTTGTCGGTTTTCGGCCAGCTTCAGTCATCGGTTTCTAAGACGGGCTCCACAGGTGGAAGCCGTTCAAGCGGTTGTGCGGGTACATCAGGCGGGGCGTCTGCAGGACCAACCGGGTCCTCGATCGATTCCAATAACGGATTGGATTCAGGCGGTTCTACAAACGCTAGAGGTTGCGTATCGAAGTCCCCAGCGATTGCGAGGTACAGTCCAACGCGTATCAAAATCAGGTCTAGTCTGGCTGAGATGATTTCTCTCTGCAAGCGTTGTTGGGACTGGATCGAGCTAAGGTAGTCCAGGTACGAAGCAGTCCCGATAATGTAGCGTTCAAAAAGTTGTTCAGACGCTTGCTTCGCATAGCCAACCTGCGATGCCAGTCGCTCCAATCGCTGGATCTGATATCGCTCTAACGCCAAGTTGTCCTCGACCTCTTGAAACGCGACCAATGTAGCCTGACGCAACTCATTGAACCTCTGACATACCAACGCCGAGGTTCGATCAACCTCGGCACGCCGTTGCCCACCGTCAAAAATCGGAGCAACCAATTGACTACCAATCGAAAGAAACCAATCCCGAAGTAGGTTTTGCGAGCTCGTAGCCGAGTTGATCAATGATCCGCCAATGTTGAGTCTGGGATACTGCGCACTAATAGCTGAAGCCAAGTCACGATCTGCGGCAACGAATCGCAAGTAGATGGCGCGCACGTCGGGGCGGCGCTGCAACAACTCTGACGGTAAGCCCGCATAAGGCAGTGGCGGTAACTCAGGCAAATCAGCTCCAGGATTGAAACTAGCGGACTGCGGCTCTTGTCCAGTCAGTACGGCCAATTGATGCTCCAGCACTTCGACGCGTGCCCGCGCGACCACGACTTGCTCCAGCGTTGACTCGACCAGTTGCAGTTGACGTAAGACATCCGGCGCGCCGCCTTCGTCGCCTACACCAAATCGCAACTCCTGTGACTTCAATCCGGCGCGATTCGTCTCCAACTGTTCATCGAGTAATTCCAGTTGAGCGTAAGCTTCAATGAGTGAGTACCAAGTCTGCGTCACCGATGCTGCCAATGAAAGCGCCACGGCGTGATAGTCCGCCTGCGTCGCATCGGCTCGAAAACGCTCGGCATCAACCCGCGACCGAATCTGGCCCCAAAGGTCAACTTGGTAAGACGTCTCGAACCCCAGGTTGATTCTCGTTTGCGTTGGGCCGGGGCCGAAGGTGGTATCAGTACCGAATACGCCATCTAGATCCGGCAGAAGATCGGACGCCTCACGACGCGCCAACGCTCGAGCTGCTTGCAAGCGATGCACGGCGACTGCCAAGTCAAAGTTCTCCCCTAAAGCTTGCTCAACGTAGAAGTCCAAGCCAGGGTCGCCAAATGCCATCCACCAGCGATCCGGCATTTCCGTTTCGCCGCTCTCCGAAAACGGAATCGACGGCTCGCCCGAAAAGTCTCGCCTCACTTCGCGCGTTACGCAGCCTGCCAGACTTATCATCAAGAGCCAGACGGAACAGAGCCAAGCCATCCGCATTAGCAATTGTTTGCTACTACCAGGATGTTGCACGCCGTTCGATTTCATCAGTCGAAATTTGCTGGGCAAAGTGTCGAAGCTCTTGCTGCAGCTCGGTAGTCGACAGCATTGCAGGCATCAAATAGTGACACACGTGTCACAGGCCTAGATAAGTTTCGGCGAGGAGATTCGCTAGACTTGCGTGCGATCGCTACGAGTTTGCATGGCCGCATGCACCGCCCGATAGATTTACGTCGCGATCGCGATCGAACCAGCCAAGAATGAATGGGGTTCAGCTGGGAGAATTACCCTGCCCAGCGGAGCAAGACCGATGCAATTGATCTCTACATGCAGCCGCTTCAACATCTCTTTGTCGGTGCGTGCACGAACGCAAAATCAGTCGCGACTTCCGGGGGTGACTTCCAACGTAATCCGCTTGTCACCGCGTTGCACGATCGTCTTGACTGGCTGCCCGATCTTCAGGGCTTCGATTGCATACGTGTAGTCATAGATGTTGTCGATCTTCTTGCCAGCAAGCTCAACGATCAAGTCACCGGCTTGTAGACCAGCCTTAGCGGCAGGACCTGCCTTCGCAACACCAGATAGCTTGAGGCCTTTGACATCCGACTCGGCGTAATCAGGAATCGTCCCGAGATATGCCCGCAACCTGGCTCGTCGCTTACCTTTTTCCGGCGCCGCCTGCGAGACATAGTCTGGGGCCTCGTCACGAAGTGTAATAGACCGCGTGACCAATCCCATGAACTTGGCGATCTTGGCAGCCGCCTCGTAATTCAGTTTGTCCGGTGTATCACGCGGTGTGTGATAATCCGAATGAGACCCGGTAAATGCCGATAGGATCGGCACGCCACGCATGAAGAAGGTGCTGGCATCTGTAGGTAGATAGCTATCGTTTTGGAGCGTAATGGGCAGCCCGATGGGAGCATTACGTCGTTCAATTTCGCTCTTCCAAATGCTTGAAGAGCCGACACCTTGCAGAACCAATCGTTTCTCGAAACGACCGACCATGTCCATGTTCAAACACGCAGCGATGCGAGGGTAAAGCGAATTCGACTGTGGAGAATGATCGTGAGCAGCGTTCTCTGCATGTGGGTCTGCTGCATGAGGATCAGCTGCATGTGATTTCGCAGCATGCGGATCATCGTGTGGATTCGCTGCATGTGGGTCGCCGTGTGGGTTTACTCCGTGCGACTTCGTCTTTGAGCTCGCACTTGCCACGCCATGAATGGACGCATTTGCGTGGGGATTTTTGGCGTGCGGGTGGCCTCCGTGTGCCGGCACTTTGGGCCAGTTGTTCGCGAAGTAGTTCGAGCCGATCAGTCCCAGTTCTTCACCGGACCACGCAGCGAAGATCACATCGCGTTTCAGAGTCAATTTGCCGATTCGAACTTGATTCGACAGGTATTCCGCAACTTCCAACATCGCGGCGATGCCCGATGCGTTGTCGTCAGCTCCGAAGTGGATCTTCTCCTTCTCGTCTTCACGGGCCAACGACGAAGAGTTTCCTTTGGCACCCAAATGGTCGATGTGTGCACACACCATCACTGCCTGTTCACTCGGCCGGTCACCCGCTTGCAACCGAGCGACAACGTTCCGACCAGTCTGCCGAACCTTCTTAATGTCCACGTTTGCCGACAGTTTGAGACCGTTGATTGCGAAACCCATTTTAGGTTCACCGGTATCCAGCTTTATCTGGAGATCGTTAAGGCTCTTACCCATCGCCTCCAGCCATCGTTCCACGACCTCGTCGGTCACACTCAGAACAGGGATGCTTGCCCCAGCCATCGAGCCATCGAACTGCAACTTGATCAGTTGATTCTTGACTTTCGACTGCGGTCCACTGACTAGGATCAGCCCGCGGGCACCACGATCGCGGGCAACCATGGCCTTGTATCGCAAACTGGAATGGCCACCCAAGTGCTGACGTCGCTCGGGACTGATTTCCGCAGGCATGTATCGAAGCGCAACGACCCACTTGTCCTGAACATCCAAATGCACGTACGAGTCATACTCGTCATTGTCGCCGTTTTCGCTGTCCTTGGGTGCAACAATGCCGTACCCAGCAAACACAACCTCGGACTCCGGCACCTGACCGTTCTTGGCGAAGGCCAGCGGTTGCCAATCCTTTCGCGTGACCAGCTCAGCCGCGTCGGACTGAGCGACCCTGAGTTCATTCGTCGTGCCTAGGTCTACGCCCGCCGTAAAATCAAATTCTTGGAACGACGTACCATCGTCTCCAATCGGCTTCAGCCCCAATTGATCAAAGACGGCAGCAACATAAAGAGTTGCCAGCTCTTCTCCCTTAGAGCCCGTCATGCGTCCGGCTAGTTCGGGTCGACACAGGTAGTCCACATGACGCATCATGTCAGCGGCACTGAATTCGAC
>CAYQMZ010000006.1:10058-21033 GCA_964418725.1 uncultured Pirellulaceae bacterium | reverse complement strand
TCCTCGCTTCTGCCAGCGGATTGACAGAAGTCGCAACTGCAGACTGGTCGCTTCCAAGGCGTTCCATCACGGCTTCGTGATTCCAGTCTGCGATGTAGATTTGCGATTGTTTGCTGCTAGTGCGGTTCGAGGTCCAGCTGATTTGCTTGCCGTCAGGCGTGAAGGTCGGCAAACCGTCAAAACCGTCAGTGAATGTGATGCGAATCGGTTCCTGGCCCGACTCTTTGCCATTGGCATCGACCACGTAGAGTTCGAAATTCCCAAAGCCATGCACGTTCGTCGTAAAGATCAAATACTCGCCGGACGGATGGTAGTACGGAGCCCACGACATGTGTCCCAAAGCCGTCAATTGCCGCTTGTCGGAACCATCAACATTCATCGTCATAATTTCGGCGGTGGCGCCATTTTCCGCGAAGCGTCGCCAGCAAATCCGTTGACCATCCGGCGAGAAGAAAGGACCTCCGTCATAGCCAAGCGTCTCCGTTAAACGACGTACATCAGAACCATCCGCGTTCATAACGTAGATGTCGTTCATCACTGCCGGATCAAGCTTGAACGCTTCCTTTTGACCGGGTGACATATCGCCTTCGTAAGCACGGCGGTTCGAAGCAAACGCAATCAACTTTCCGTCGGGCGAGTAAGATCCCTCCGCGTCGTAGCCTTCCGCCGAGGTAAGTTGCTTGTATTGCTTGGTGTCGCGATCGTATTCAAACAACTCGAACTGTGCGTCATAGTCCCACGCATAGCGTCGCTCTTTCCCCGACGCACGGAAATCAAGCTCTTCTTTCTGCAACTGGCGCGACTTCGGATCCTGATGCGTCGATGCAAACAATATCTTTTGATTCTGCGGATGCACCCAGGCACATGTCGTTTTCCCATAGCCCGGTGACACTCGTTCGACGTCGCCGGTTTCTCGATCCATCAAATAGATTTGATAGAACGGATTTTGTGCATCGCGTTCACTTTGAAAAACCATCAAGCTTCCGTCGGCACTAAAGTAGCCTTCGCCCGCTCGCTTGCCTTCAAAGGTCAGTTGCCGCGCGTTCGAGATAAAGTCTGCTTCCGATGGCTCTTGCGATCCGCCAACACACGTCAGAGACATCCACAGGGCAGCGATCGTCAGTGTCAGTTTGCAGTTTTTCACGTCGAAAAGCATGACAGTCATCTTCCTCGTGGCACCGAGCGAGGCACCTAATTGGGGCTGGTCTGTTCTCTATCTGACATTGTTGCATCGGCCTAGGCAAAAGCCCAGTGCGATATGCAAGCAGCCAGAGTGGCTCAAATTGCCACGCAAGAATTCAGAGGACGTCGTCATCCCACGCGAGACTGGGAAGACAAAAGCAGCGAGGAATTGGCGGCAAAGGATCGGTCGGCAGGCCGAGACACAACCCGTTATTCGGCTGCTTCCTCAGGTGGATCCTGATGCTTTTTCTGCTGCTGCTCAGCAACACGCTTTTGAAAGTCGTCATAGGTCTTCGTAAGCGATTGCAGCAACCGAGGTACATGCGGTGCCGACAGGTAGACCCGCGAAGACACTGCGGGAGTGGGCATCATGTTGGCCAAGAAGTCAAACTTGAACTCCGACGCAGCATGCCCAATCATCACACCGTTTGCGTACGACCCAGGCAATGTTTCGTCAGAGATCTTCAGATCGTCGTAGATTTCTTGCAGCGTAGGCTTCTTTTGATTGGGATTCGGTGGAGGCAACTCTGGCGGATCACCGAAGCGGTTCGTGTACATCTCCAGATTCGTCTTGAGCGCTTGAATAAACTGAGGCATCGTCGAGTGTGGCATCACCACGCGGGCGGCGATTTGAGCTGGTTGGCCTAAGTTCTGCACGAAGTCCAAAACGAATTCGGTGTTACCGGTCATAACCAGAACGCCGGTCGAGAAGATCCCTTGGCTGATACCCTCAGGCACACGGGCTGACATGTGCTTTTGAGGTTGCTGTGGGGGCTGACTCGGTTGGTTCTCTTCGGACATCGGACACCTAAAGTTCACTGAACCGGACTGGGCCACTCCCTCGCAAGCCGGACTCAGCCAACGAAGAACTACCCATCAACGTTCGAGCGAGAGGGACTAGTTCGTCCGACAATCGCACTTAAGAGCGGAGGGCATGGGACTCGAACCCACAACCCGCAAGCGGGCGCCGCATTTCGAATGCGGTTGCTAACCATTCGCATACCCTCCAGCATTACTCCCAATATCTTGACGACCTATGAGGCTCACGACAAGACGTCGTCCAGCATTCTGGCGAGCAATCTAGTCTGCCGCCGCGACTTTGCTCACACAATTCAGCCACGGCATCGTGGTTGACTTCGAGGTCGCGGCCTGAGCGGATCTGACGCATCACCCCAACTCAGGTCACTCCGCCCCAAAGAGCAGATGACCGTCACGATCTACTTCAGAGTCTTGCCGCCCGACTTGGCCTGACGAGGTGGAGGCGCCTGCGGCTTTTGCGGTGCTCCGACGTCGCGAACAACTTTCTTCCATCCATGAGGCGTCTTTGGACGCACGAACCCGCCAAGGAAGTTCTGCAAGTTGTTCATCGTCGCATCAGCCTTGATGTCACGGAATGCATAAGCCGATCGCCCGACCTGATTCAATTCGTAGAGCACCATTTCCTCGGGCAAGAAATTCTTCGCGTTAAGTTTGATCCGAATTCGCGAGTAGTCCTCGCCCATGCGTTTTGGCAATAGCTCCAGATGGTAGGGAGCGGCATCGTTTGGTCGAGGGATTTCTCGAATCCAATATCGCTGCTTAATCTTCTGCGCCTTGGCACCGAACATAAATGGCAATGGACCGTCAGCAATCGCCGCGCCTTGCATCTGCGCAGGCAACTTGATCTCAACCAACTCTTTGGTCTTGTGACTAAATTCAAAGACCGACTTTCCATCACAGACCCAGTGCTCTCCAACCGCGTTTGGACGTTCGGTGAATGGCCATTTAGCACCGGCCTTTGCCTTCTTCGCGTCGTAGTCGTACACCGACGTTTCGTGAATCATTCCACGGTCGACAGCCGCGTAGCGAATCTCACCCGTCGTGAATGTCTTGGCGTTGTTCTTTGGCCCAAAGTTCGGATCGTAGACCCAACGAGCGAATTGGCATT
The DNA here is from genome assembly GCA_964418725.1 of uncultured Pirellulaceae bacterium. Taxonomy (GTDB): domain Bacteria; phylum Planctomycetota; class Planctomycetia; order Pirellulales; family Pirellulaceae; genus CAYNJG01. The sequence continues at coordinate 17,924 of CAYQMZ010000006.1, read as the reverse complement.
CAAGCGTTTTGATGTCGCTCGTCTTGCTCTCCCAATAGTCGAGCATCTGATCAATCTTGTTTTGCTGTTGAGGCGTCAACACAAACTCTTTGGGCGGCCCGGTGCGTTGTGTAGCCTGGCCCTGTTGGACTGGTTGGCGAGCCGGCGTTTGTAGCTGTGCCGTACGATTCTGCGGCGCTGGCTGCTGGGCCTTTGCGGGACCGTAAACACGACCCTGGCCATTTCGCTGCGTCTGCCCGATTCGCTGCGTCTGTCCGGTTCGCTGACCTTGCGCCAACGGCGTCGTCGGCTGGCGTTGCTGCGAATACGCGGCTGAATTGATGGTTGTAGAAATCAGTAGGCAGCCGAACACGATCGGCATGCGTCGCGTGAACCGCGAACAAAACTCGGCGGTCGAAAACATAATCAATCCATCCATGGAATGTTTCGATGCTGGTGAACACTGCAACCTCAGCAAAGTCACTGAGCGTACTCACTGCAGTTGCTATTTCGCACAGCCATTACAGCAGCGCCCCAATAGTGCTTCTTGCGTCTATTAAGGTCATCGTGGCGTTTGGAGGCCCGAGTCTATCAGGCAAGCTCGTTTGCCCCAAGTCATATCGCTATGGTTGCTAGCGTGAGGAATCGCGTCTCGCTCGCTTAGTACCGGTCGATCGGGGGTGAGGAGGACAAAGGGACCAGCGAACGAGACGCGATGCCTCGCACCCTTCATACGCAACTACTCAGTCTGAGTTCGAATTCGTTTCAATTTCATCGGTGCTCAGCTATCAGCCTTAGTCGCGCCAGCATGTCGGACACGCGGACACGCAGGCCAACCGATGGTCAAATGCCCGTCATGAATTTGCTTAGGTCGTCATTGGTGCCCGCGGCGACGCGCAATTAGACTGGCAACCTCACGTACCGGCGATACTGCGTGCCATTTGGTTTTCCGCCAATGAAACGCTCGACTAACCCGAGTAAAGACATCGCGCTAAGCACGCTTTCGAAACCGAGAACTGATGGACGCAGAATCTACCGCCAGCACGCCACAACCAGCACAAGGCTCTCACGGATTCGGTGCGCAGATCACCAGGATCGCCTTATTGATTTTGGCGGGTGAAGCCATCTTTTTGTTGCCGTTCGTGCTGCCACGTATCTTCCGCCCGACGGTGCTTGCCGTATTCGAAATGGACAACACCGCGCTCGGCAGTTGCTTTTCGCTGTACGGGAGCGTCGCATTGATCTCCTATCTTTTCGGTGGCCCTATCGCCGACGTACTTGCACCTCGAAAGTTGATGGCGATCGCACTGCTCCTAACGGCAGCGGGCGGCTTGGTGATATCGACTTACCCTAGCGTGGGTGTCATGCGGTTGGTCTACGGCTACTGGGGATTCACAACGATCTTTCTGTTTTGGGCGGCGTTGCTGAAAGCGACGCGACAATGGGGAGGTTCAACCAATCAAGGCAAAGCATTCGGGTTTCTGGACGGCGGTCGCGGACTTGTCTCAGCGGTCCTGGGTTCGTGCTTAGTTGCCCTCTTTTCGGTCACCGCAACCGCAGTTGAGGAAGGCGTGGAACTGACGCTTGTGCAACAGCAAGCTGCATTCCGAAATGTGATTCTGGTAACTTCCGCATTGGTGGCCATCGTGGGCCTGTTAGTTTGGGGCTTCCTGACAACTGAGTCCGAGAGTCCTCAGCAAGCTTCAGATGTGCCACGGCGAAAGCTAAGCTGGCAAGACATTCTCTCTGCACTTGCGCTGCCATCTGTTTGGCTGCTGATGGCCATCGTGCTTTGTGGCTACGTGGGCTACAAGGTGACAGACGACCTGTCCTTGTATGCGAAGGTGGTCATGCAATTTGATGACGTCCAATCCGCCTGGTTGGGGACGTTACTCTTGTATGTTCGCCCTGTGGTCGGAGTGGCGGCGGGATTCTTGGCCGACTGGTCTCGCGCCGCAACGTGGTTGATCGCCGGATTCCTATCATCGTTGGTGGGAGCAATCGTGATTGCAACTGGCGTGATTGCGCCGACAACGCTGGTCGTATTCTATTTCGCGATGTTCGCGACTTGCATCGGCGTGTATGCCATACGGTCGCTGTACTTTGCAGCGATGCAAGAAGGAAAAATCCCGCTTGAAGTAACGGGAACCGCCGTCGGTCTGATCTCCGTTGTGGGCTATACCCCGGACATATTCATGGGGCCGGTGATGGGATATTTCCTCGACAATTCCCCCGGTGAATCCGGCCATCAACAATTGTTCTGGCTGCTGGCCGGGTTCTCCGTCGCGGGACTGTTGGCGTCCATTGTATTCCGCATTCTCACGCGTAAAACGACCGCCAGGTAGTCACCGATCAACCTCTGGCGGGGCCGCTCCATTCGCAACAATCGACGTGTCGAAAAATGTCATTTCATTTGCGGAATATGACTTCTCCCGTCGTGCTTTGACGCAATGATTCGACGAGGGTGACCGATACGAATCAACGGGCCCTGCTGCGGTCGGGGCAATGACCGTTGCCTGTCGCAACATTCACGTAACGTACTATTTCTGCGCACCTCATCGATACGATTTCGAGGGAAGACGATGGCTGATTTCAAGGTCACGGAGCTTGACGCAAACACGGATTTCGACAACCTCGCATATTGGGACGTCATTATTATCGGCGCCGGTCCAGGCGGTTTAGCAGCCAGCCTTACCACAGCCCATCGCGGACTTACCACACTGGTCATTGAGGCGAAGAACAAACCAGGTGGTCAGCCTGAGTTTCTCTATGCCGATAAGAAGATCGTCGATATTCCGGGATGGCCCGAGGGTATTACGGGGCGAGATCTTTCCGATCGAACGTATCAGCAAGCCACGAATGCCCTGGTGCAATTTCGCTTCAATGAAGAACTGGTCACGATTGAAGATACAGAGCAAATCGAAAACGACGACGAACTCAAACGCGTCGTAACCAGCAAGGGTAGCTACCTTTGCCGCAAAGTCATTATCGCATTCGGCCTATTGCACTACCCTCGCCGCTTGCCAGTTCTGGACGCCCTGAACTCTCGCAAGGTTCACTACAAAGTCCCCAAAATTGGCGACTACGAAGGGCACCAAGTGGTCGTCGTCGGTGGTGGAGATTCGGCACTAGATGCCGCCGTTATGGCATTGCAGCGGCATGGCGATGTGGACGTGATCGTTCGCGAGGATACGCCCGTGGGAAAGGCAGATTCTGTTGGGCGAATCAAAGAACTGGGAGGACGAGTCATCACATCCTCCGAAATCGCGACGGCCGAATTCGCAGGTGACGACATTTCCGTCAAGCTTACCACCGGGCAGCAGCTTCAATGCTCGAATGTGATCGTTCAAATCGGGTTCTTGTCCGCCAAGGAGACTTTTGAAAAGCTAAATGTCCGCCTGAACGATGACGGCAGCATCGCAATCGATCCGTACTTCGAAACCAGCCGTAAGGGCATCTTTGCGGTCGGTGACGTCCACGGAGACATCAAGCTGATCACCGTTGCGTGGGCGGAAGGCATTCAAGCAGCCATCCATGCGTTCAAGGAGATTACCAGCCCATACTGGTTGAACGAAAAGAGACTTCGCGACCATAAGATCACATTGATCGGCGAGAAAATTGCTCAGGCGGCGAGTCGCAAGTAGCAGCGATGCTGAATCGCTGCTTGTCGTCGAACTGTCAATTCTTCACACGCCTACTCGTCGCCCGCCTCTGTTCGAAACGGATTGCGGGCCAGGTTCGAGTTGTAGTAGCGGGGGTCACCAGTCACCTCTTCCCCGACCCAGTCGGGGAAGGTTAACTCCTGCTGCTCCGACTCGAGTTCCACTTCGGCAATCACCAAGCCACGGTTGCTTCCTACGAACTCGTCGACTTCCCAAACGACACCACCGTGCGGAACCCTAGTGCGATACTTTTCCACCGGCGGCTTAGGACAGAGCTTCATCAACTCCTTCGCATCCTGAAGGGGGATCTGATATTCGAACTCCAGTCGCCGCATGCCCTCCGTTGGCCCCTTCACCGTCAAGACGCCACGTTCGCCAGCGACGCGAACGCGCACCGTATTGTGCTCGTCCGAGCTCAAATACGCTTGGCTGTAATAGACCGCCTCACCTTGGTCACGCCAGGAATCGCCGGAGACTAAGAACTTTCGTTCTATCTCAAGAGGCATCTGTGGCCGCCTCTTGTTTGAGGAAAAGCAATGCGAACTGCAGCAGACAGGTCATGGCATACTCGCCTTCGTTATTCCTTGACATGCAGTGAGCCTAGGTGACGCTACGCAATCCATGTAGCGATACGTACTTATCTTCGTATGGCATTCGAGTTACTTGGAACGGTGCCGCCTAGGTTTTGAAAGCGTCGCACCACAGCACGTCGTGAACGGGCACGCTGCGACGGCTTGGACGTAGACGATCCAACTCGCATAGATCGAGGAGCAGCCGCGTTTCGCTTAACAACGTTCGAACTCTGATTGGTGCGTTTAGTTTGTACCGCCGCTGTCGCTTGCTTGGTTGGGGCAGCTGACGTTGCCGTCTCGCGACCAGTGGGCAATCGGCCTAACGTCGTGCGTGTGGCAGCGCGAGTACCGATTTCCTTTTCAGTGGTTGCTACTGTCGCTGACTGGTTTTGTCTCGACGCGGCGGTATCCACTGACGGTTTCCGAGCCGACTCAAGCGGCGCAGCGCCCTCAGGGCTTACGCTGTCTGGCTTGAATTCAATCCTGGTTTCGCTGGGCCCAATGGCAGGGGTTTCCAACTGCAAGTACTTCGTCCGATACGGCGACGGCTCTTGATCAGCCGATCCATCTTCGGCATTTACATCGGCTTCAATCTGGAATTCGTCCAGCTGTGTCCGCGTTGCGTCGCTTTCGACTGTGATACTCAACGCACTTCCGTCGGCATCAAGCTCAGTCGTTTGAGGGCGGACGATCGAGCTAACCGGGCCAGAGATATCAACAGGAGCTTGCATCACATCGGCGCTGGTGTTCAGCTCACCTTCAGGATCGATGAACTCTTGCATTTCGTCTGTCAACGCTGGTGGGACCAGCGGCATCGGGTCTTCCAACGAGTCCTGGCCGACACACAGGCAATCGGTCATTCCCGTTGCGAAGCCGTCCAACGGACCTTCTATCCATCGGCCCATTTCATCCAGCTGCATAGTGCCGAGATCGCGAGCCAACAGCATTCGATTGGCATAGTAGCTGAGGTAGACGCTGAGGAAGTTGTTTTGCGTGTTTCGCAAGTCGCTCAATGCAGTCAGCAAGTTCTGTGCGGCCGTCGGACCAAGCGTCGAAGCGGGTTGACCAGGCGCTGCTGGTGGCTGTGGTTCGTTCAACGTTTCGCGAGTCAAATCGACACGACGAATGGCAATGACCGTGGCTCGTCGCTGAATCTCGAGATTGATACGCAACTGTTCAAGATTTCGCAGCCGTGATCGCAAACCAAAGTAGATGCCGTCGTACGTCTGAATAAGGTCACGCCGAGCTCGTTGATACTCGATCAACTGCTGTCGGTAGTTGTTGCGTTCCACGAGACGCGTGAACGGAGCGTCGAACCGTAAGCCAGCTCGTACCGTCGACGCAGGTGAACGGAACTTCAACGAATTGTTCCCAACGGTTTGCATGTCGCCTTCGATAAAGACATCAAGATTCGATTGCAGAGCATCAGCATTGAATTGGATCAACCGCCAGGTATCCACTAGCGAAGCACGGTTATTCATGATGTCGAAGCGGTTCTGCAGCGCTATTTGGAACGCGCGATCGGCGTCCATATCGATGGCCTCAACAGCAACGGCCTCCAGCTTTGCACGGGCCTGCACCAAAGATAATTCCTGTGCCACGCCCAGCATATTGCGGAGCCAAATGACCATTTGGTCAGCCGTTTGACGCCCAGTTCCTCCACCTTGTTCAATCTCGCGACGTTGCTCTTGCAGCTGCGAGAACCGTGCATTCAACTCCTGAAGATCTTCAGCCAGTTCAGTCTTATCCCTTTGAAAGGCAGCAACCTCCTCTGGAGTTCTGTCCGCTTCACGTTTCGACGTCGCCTCTTCCAGGGCGGTCAAATTCTCATCCACCGTGGCGAATGAGTGTTCGAAGTCAGCCTCCAACTGAGCCGCATCTTGCAGCACCTGCTGTATCGACTGAATGTCAGGCTCCGCTAATTCTCCCAGGGCAAGTTGCTGATCGTTAATGTCATCCTGCAACTTGTTCGTTGACTCATCGATCAACTGAAACGGTTCGATAAACTCATCTTCAAGCGTGATCGGTACATCGGGCGGCAATCCCAGTGCGGTGATTTTGAAGCCCTCTAGAGAATCCTTCAAACCGTTTTCCGCCTGAAGCAGTGTTGCCTTCTGCGTTTCGATGCTCTGACGGAATTGATCCACTTGCGTGAGGTCAATCACACCAGCGTCGAGACTGGATTCAAGCAGCCCCAAGGTTCGTAGTTGTAAATTCAAGCTGGTTCGGCTGTTGCGAATCTCTTGAGTTGTCTGCAGCAAACCCAAAAAGCCACCGACGCTGCCCGCACCGCCACCTGCAAAACCGCCACCGGTTGCACCGGCGCCGCCTCCGCCGCCAAATCCTTGGCGTCCAAAGCCGCCGGCAGCACCAACGCCACCGAAGCCTCCCGAGCCCTGGCCAGTGAATCCACTAAGGCCTGTGCCACCGAAGAATCCACCGCGACGTCGTGGACCAGCGACACTCGAGTCACCAATTGCGATTCCTGTATAGAAACCCTGTCGATACTGCGCGAAAGCACGCAGGTTCGCCAGCAATGCACGTTCAACGATGGTAAGCGTCTCAAGGGCGATGTCGCGACCAGCTCCGCGCAACAGTGGCTGCACCAAGCTGAAGTTCAGCAACGACAATGCGGAGCTTGAATCTGAGCCCGCGAACTGCCAAACGAATTGATTCGCAAATCCCACGACCAATTCTCCGGCCGTCGCGAATCGTCTTTGAAGTTCGAAGTCCGTCGCTTGCGTTAGCCCATTTGTTTCTCCACCTCGAAGTCGTCCCAAGTGGCTAAACGTGGTGTCTGTGCCACCGAAGAACTGCGTCTGAAATCGAAACCGCTCAGTCGTGACGTCCAACGCGGACAGGTACAGCTCTTCAAGCGTATCTTGGTACGAAGGCGAGTTGATGTAAGCGATTTGAAGAGCCGTATCCAGCGTTAGTACGACCTCGCCATCCTCATTCATTGGTGCGTATTCGCCCAGCCGAGCTTGCCAAGCAGGATTCTCCAAGTCAGGTCGGACTCCAAACTGGTGCCACTTCGGCCAGCCACGCTTCCCATCGACGCAGTGCATGAATTTGTGGGACTCGGGATCATCCGGCGGCATCGGTGTCGCGTCTGGATCATAAGGATCAAAGTAGCGACTGCGTTCATCAATATTGATGTTGAAGTCAGGCAGCGCCCAGCGCGGGTCCGTAGACTTCTGCGCGATCATACACGCCACTTCTTGGTCGGCTCGCTCGCGATAGTAGGCGCGGTTGCATCCGGTGGTCAGTACCGCGAACAACAGAACAAAAAGCATCGGCTTGGATAGCGGTGGATGCGTCGACATGCAGGTCAATCCTTTAAGCATGCTTTAGTACACGCTTGCAACGAAGTGCAGTGCGAATCGAGGGAGTGACGAAGCAAGAGCGCAAAGGTCGGTATTTGCTGCTCAAGCGGTTCGTTATCGATTCATCGGAGAGTCCGACTTGATAGCACGCAACGGTCAAACCAAATCTCGGTTTGGACGAATCACCCTGGTGAACAAGGTGAGGGGCTGCGTAACGAACGTATGGGTCATTTGCCGGCTGGCAATGCTGTGCAAGCGATGCTTCGGCAGGAGCATTCAACAGCAGGTAGAGAAGCGTACGAACGGCCGGACAGATTTGTTTGCGAA
>CAYQMZ010000006.1:1076-10048 GCA_964418725.1 uncultured Pirellulaceae bacterium | reverse complement strand
CGAACTGCAACTTGGCGCGAACCAACTAAAAACGGCGGCCCCAATCGGGCCGCCGCAAAGAATTCAGAGCAGAAGTTCTCGTCAAAACTTCTAGTTGAGGATGTAGCCCTCTTCCCCGTGCTCGGACAAGTCGAGACCACGAACCTCATTCTCTTGGGCGACTCGCAATCCCATTGTCGCCTTCAAGATGACCAACAGCACAATCGTCGCCACGACTGAGAACACAGCCGTGATCAATACCGCAACGATTTGGCCGGTCAGGATCGATCCACCCTCGATCAAACCAAGAGGGTTGCCACCGTCCATATCCGTGACAGCACGTGTCGCGAACACACCAGTGAGTACGGCCCCCAATGTGCCGCCGATCCCGTGAACGCCAAAGGCATCCAAGGAGTCGTCATACCCCATGGCTGATTTGATCTTGCTGCAGGAAAGGTAACAGACGATTCCCGCGAGAGCTCCCATCATCAGTGCTGGCATCGGCTGTACAAAACCAGCAGCCGGCGTGATGCAAACCAATCCAGCTACAGCACCGGATGCCGTGCCAAGAATCGACGGACGCCCGTGTGCCAACCACTCGGCAAGCGCCCAGGCGACTGCCGCGGCGGCGGCCGAGAAGTGAGTTACCACGAACGCACTGGAAGCTACTCCGTCAGAAGCCAACTCACTACCGGCATTGAAACCAAACCATCCAACCCAAAGCATACCGGCACCAAGTGCGGTGTAAGTTAGGTTGTGCGGCCGCATGTCGTCGGTGCCGAATCCAAGCCGGCTGCCCATGCACATACAGCACACCAGTGCCGTGATGCCCGAGCTGATATGTACGACGGTTCCACCAGCAAAGTCGAGCGCACCGCCCGAGAACGCACCTTCCTCACCAAATGCCAATACGCCTCCGTCCCAGACCCAATGGCACAGCGGACAATAGACGAACGTGCCCCACAAGATCATGAAGACGACCATCGTGGAGAACTTCATTCGTTCTGCAAACGCGCCACAGATCAGAGCTGGCGTGATGATAAAGAACATTCCCTGAAACACCATGTGCGTCAGGCGGGGAATAGAACCTTCCATTGGAACGACGGGGGCCTTGGCCACATCATCCCAAGCTGACTGCACGTTGTTCATCATCAAGTATTCGGTGTTGCCGATCCAAGGACTGTAACCTTCCTCGCCAGGGGATCCACCAAACGCAAGGCTATAGCCCCACAATCCCCAGATGACAGTCATCAGTCCCATCAAGAACAGACATTGCATCATCACGCTTAGTACGTTCTTGCGCCGAACAAGTCCGCTGTAGAACATGGCGAGGCCGGGCACGGTCATAAACAAGACCAACGCGGCGCTGGTAAGCATCCATGCGTTGTGTCCCGCCAAAGCCGCTTCGCCGACATCCTGCGCGAATGAACAAGAGGTAAAGAGTGCGAGTAGGCTCATCACTCGCACGACAAGAGCAAAGAATTTCATCTAGGAACGTCCCCCGATACGTCTGACCAACCAGGGCGAGAGACATACTGATTGCGCAACCCAGGTTGCATAACGCAACTGCGCATCTTTTCTTCCGCCTCAGGCTTTGTTAGCCGCGAACAACCGCTGACCGCGACCAGAAAGAAGTTCACGCACTTGCCTGGTAAAACGCGCGTGGACCCGCGGTCATGCACCCGTGCCGCCAACACTTCCGATAACCGCAGAGGGAAGCGTAATTGCTCCAAAAGCCCGCGTAAAGCCCCCGAAGTTCACCCGCTCGGTTGGCGCTGGCTAACAGATCAGAAGCGAAACCACGGAAACTTCCTAGACGGCCTATTTCGACGAAATTTCTGCACGCGGCGATGCTTTAACTGCGGTCTAAAACGCAACTGTCGGGACACGCAGACGCCGTCACGACACAATAGCTCAGCTTGTCGCCAGATTAGCGTCGCCGTCCGTCCCTATCGCTTTGGGCGGTATCATGCCATCCAGAATACAACTGACGTTAACATCGCCGAGCACGTTGATCGTGGTGCGGCAACGGTCCAAGAACCAATCCACCGTCAGAAGGATCGCGATGTTCTCTGGCGGCAGCCCCACTGCGTTGAAGACCAACGTCATGGTGACCAAGCCAGCTTCTGGGATTCCGGCCGCACCAATCGACGCAACGATCGATGTCGCCACGACAATTGCCTGCTGCAGCAGCGACAGATCTTGGCCAATGTACTGAGCAATAAACAGTGCCGCCATTGCCTCGTAAAGCGCGGTACCGTCATTGTTGAAGTTGGCACCAACCAACGCGCCCATGCTGGCGGACTCTTCTCGCAAGCCAACGTTGTCCTTGAGGCAGGCAAACGTCACCGGCATCGTCACTGTCGAACTGTCCGTCGAGAACGCCATGACCAACGCGTCCCGCACCCCGCGCAGTACATCGAGCGGCTTCGCCCAACTGAAGAACTGAATCCGCATTAGGTACCAAGTAGTCTGCAGACCAAGTGCTATCAAGACGGCCAAGATGAACATGAAGAGAGCTTTAAAGACCCCGAAGCCCTCGACTCCGACCACTCGCGCGACAATCGCAAAGACACCGAGCGGAACCAAGTGAATGATCCAATGCAAAATCTCGATCAATGACTCGTAGGCAATCTCAACAAAGTCCGTCAGTGTCCGTAGCTCTCGCTCCTTCTTTGATCGGAATGCCAACCCGAATGCGATCGCAACAAAGATCACGCCAATCACGTTTCCGCCATCGCCGAGCGGCCCAGCAAGACTTTTGGGGATACTGTCTAGGAAGATCCCGAATGGGCCTGACTTGTTCTGATCCCGCACAAATCCCAACAGTTGCTCAGCATCCGCTCGAGTCAGATTCTGATCGGCAAGTAGCGATTCGATCTCATCCGTACGTAACTCTGCCAACCCGTCTGCAGACTTAATGCCGGCGTTTTCTAACGTAGGCAATGCCTTCTGCAATACTTCCAAGGATCGCGTTTCCGCTGGTTCGAGCGAATCCGATCGTTTCTCTTGCCGCTCTACAAACTCAACGAGTTCGGTCGGAGGCGGTTCAAGTTTGGCTGCCTTGCCCGGTTGCATCACGTTCGCCACCACCAAACCAATGATGATCGCAACCATCGTATTCAGTAGCAGCAACGAAACCAGCCGAGCTGCTGTAGCGCCAGTGATCTCGCTGGTCATCAAAACGTGAACAACGGCAGCCAAAATCAACGGTGGCGCAAGGGCTCCCAAGAGCTGCAGAATAATCGTGCTGGGCACTTCCAAGAACTCGGCACGCTCTCCCAAGACAACACCGGCGACGACGCCAATAGCCATCGCGATCAGAATGCGGAAATACAACGGTATCGCGTTCCAACGTCCCAGAATTCCACTGGGTGGTGCTGCGTTTGGATCAGAATGCGTCATAAATGGGTTCCTGTCGATTAGCTGCGATCACGGCATTACAATCGCAATCCGCACCTTTGAACAGATCGACTTGAAGTGATGCCCAACCGCTTCGTTAATGAGGACAATTTTGAAAACATCCAGTTATTCGTTGTTGCTACTGTCAATCTTGTTTTTTACTCAGCAATCCGCGACAGGCGAGGACAAACGGTACGTCATCATCCATGCAGATGACGCGGGTATGTCACACTCTGTGAATAGCGGAACGATCGATGCCATGGAGCAAGGCATCGTCTCTTCGGCAAGCATCATGGTGCCCTGCCCCTGGTTTCCTGAGTTCGCAAAGTACGCGAAGGAGCACCCCAAGGGAGACTATGGCGTCCACTTATGCTTGAACTCCGAATGGACTTACTATCGCTGGGGGCCGGTTGCGGATCCTTCGAAGGTACCCAGCCTTGTCGACGAAGACGGCTACCTCTGGGACAACGTTCAACAAGTGGCCGAACACGCGAAGGCCGAGGAAGTCGAAATCGAACTCCGCGCGCAAATTGAACGAGCGAAGAAGTTCGGCGTTCCTCTCAGCCATCTCGATACGCACATGGGTGCCGTACTCAGCCGCCCGGATCTGGCCAAGCTCTACGTGAGACTTGGTGTCGAATACGAATTGCCCGTGTTGTTCGTAAGACCGACGGAATCGAACGGAGTCGCTGAACGCTATCCGGATGCGGCAAAGATGGTTCCGCTGCTAGAAAGTCAAGGCTTGCCACTACTTGCGCAGCTTCATCAGTTCTACGACGACGGCACGTATGAGAAGCGAAAGCAGATCTACCTGGACGCATTACGCACTCTGCCGCCCGGCGTTTCCCAGGTCATCATTCACTGTGGTTACAACGACAGCGAACTGCAGCACATTACCAGTAGCGTGAACATCCGCGACACGGACCGATCCATTTTCATGGATCCGTCAGTTCGCAAAGAGTTAAAAGAGCTGCAGATTGAAATCACCACTTGGAAGGAATTCCAGGCGATGGCAGCCAAGCAACAAAAGGCGAAGCGAAACTCAAATTAGTCATTCATTGTGCCAAGTACGGACGTAGCCGATCGATGATCAAACGCGTTCGGTCGACGCCGGTTTCCTTACGCATGTGATAACAGGAGTCGAAGAAAGCATCGTCCGGATACGTGAACTCTGTTGGATTGAGAACCGGAAATCGAAGGTTGTCGACGATAAGGCCAATGAACTCGTCAAAGGCCGGCTGATCCTCTTGGTACCGTGACTCGGGAATAATCGGAATGAAATAGAACAGCTGCGTACCGCGCTCCGAAAGCTCGTCGTGTAGCTCGTTCAGTCGCTGGACCGAACGCCGTACTTCATCGGCCTTTGGCTGTCGCACAATCATCCCCTCAATACCGACCACCTCGCGTTCGTAGTGCCCCACGTAGTCTCCGTACTCGTTGAAACTGTCGCGAAGGTGATGTTGGCGTCGAGCCTGTGCCGACTGATACGTAAGCCCACGCAGACCATTTTTCTTCACATCCTCGAACGCTGCGACAAACGGCATTCGCATAGCGGGCAACAATCCGTCCATCGCCAACTTCAAGTCGCGGCCGCGCATGAATCTTGCCGCTCGAGGACAAGCCAACAGCACCTCCGTCATTTTTCGATTCCATGGTGCATCCCCCAACACGCTCCACTCGGACGAAAAAACGACTACATCACCAGGCTTGCTTAGTTGTTTCGCTTCTTCGAAACGAACTCCCAACCCCATCGCTGCATGGTAGGCCATGTTCGTAGGCTCGAGCCCCAATTCGTCTACGACGATGCGAGAATGCGTTCCCCAAGCCACACTGGATCCGCCGACGAACAAGATTCGGCCGCTACCATTCTCGATCGACTGCGAGGAGCCATCAGCAGCCAACCGTGCGTCGGAGGCAGCAAGTCGGTCTAGCTTGTCGTTGATCGACGCGAGATAGTCGTTGGAGACGTCATAAATCCCATACAGGTAGCCGAGCACCAACAGATTTCCGACGCAGAAAACGGCGACGTCACGGACGAAGTTACGCATCGTTGGTCGTTCCTCGGATCCCACTAGAACTGAAAGTAAACGAACTCGCCTGTCTCATCAGGCATGTAGTACATCGTGCCCCAGATCAAGCCTGCATACGTCAGCCAACGGACAGGCTTTGGCCAGGCCGTGATTCCACGCAACGGATGCTCCATGTGTCGAGTGACGAATTCGACTAGCAGGAACAGTGGCATCACGCGTGAAAGGATCTGCAATGAAGGTGCGGACGCAAGCGTGACCGTTTCGACGTTGATCGTCACCAGCATGCGACGAACAATCGTCCAAGCTTCCGCGGGTGACGCAACACGGAAGAAAACCCAGGCGACAGCGGAAACCAAAATCACGCAGACGCAACGTGTAATTGCGACGGGAAACTTGACACTGAACGTTCGCCCGAGTGGCAGTTCGCTGACGGTCAGTGACGAGCGGCGGATGCGAGCCGACAGGACAACGACAGCTCCGTGGATCAGGCCCCAGGTCACAAAGTTCCATCCTGCGCCGTGCCAAAGTCCACTGACGGCAAAGACGATCATGATATTGATCGACTGCCACGCAAAACTCACGCGACTGCCACCAAGCGGAATGTAGACGTAGTCTCGAAACCACGTCGACAAAGTGATATGCCATCTTCTCCAGAACTCAACGAAGTCTTGGGAGAAGTAAGGCGTGGCAAAGTTGCGCGTGAGCGAGAAGCCAAATAGCCTGGCGGTGCCGATCGCAATGTCCGAATACGCAGAGAAATCACAATAGATTTGGAAGCCAAACCCGACCGCGGCCAGCCACAAATAGCGTGAATCAAACGACTCGGGTTGTGCATAGATCTCGTTCACCACTAACGCCCAGCGATCAGCCAAGACCAGCTTCTTGAAGAAGCCCCAGATGATCTGGCGAATTCCGTCGCGGGCCAATTGCTCGTCGAAACGACGTGGACTTGCAAACTGAGGAAGCAAAGCTGAGGCTCGTTCGATTGGACCGGCCACAAGCTGCGGAAAAAAGCACACGTAAGCTGCATAGTCGACCAACGAATCGTGTGGACTTAATTTGCCGCGATAGATGTCAATCGTGTAACTGAGTGTTTGGAATGTGTAGAAGCTAATACCGATTGGCAAGACCAGCTGAAGCGACCACGGTTCAAACGCGATGCCGACTGAATTTGCCGCGACAACCAGCGAATCCTGAAAGAATTTGAAGTACTTGAAGATCGCCAGCATTCCAAGATTGCTGATCAAACTCGCAAGGAGAGCGGTCTTCTTCGCTGCCGGGCGAGAGTCTGCAGCCCACTTACCGCAGTAGTAGTCCACCAGCGTGGAAATGACCATCAACGAGCAAAACCGATAGTCCCACCATGAGTAAAAGGCGTACCCGGCGATGATCAGTAAGAGGTTTTGCCCGCGATGACTGGGGAGCGCCCAGTAAACTCCAAACACCACCGCCAGGAACAAGATGAATGTGGCGGATGTGAAGACCATAATCGAATTCGAGCGTGGGTCGCTGCAACATTCGGGATCATATCACAGAGGGGGTCGCAATCGGAGGAGATGATCGTTGAGAACTTGCAGAAGCACTGTCTGCTGCAAGCAACTGCGATCTCATCGAGACCCACACGCCAATAAAAAAGGGCTCGGAATTCCGAGCCCTTTCGTGAAGACTTTTCTAACGCGTCGCTTAGTCGAACTGAACAGGAAGTCCGTCGCGACGATCTCCCATGTTGTCGAAGATTTGACGGTCGGTATCGTAGGCCAGTTTATGGACCGCACCATCACCGAATACGGCGTGGATACCAATCTGGTGAGCCGAACCAAAGTGGAAACCAAAGAATCGGTTGTCCGTTGGTTGTGCCGTGGAAAGGACGTCACGACCCATTGGGTGATTCGTCGAACGAACAGTATCAGGGTCCCAGCCATCGGCCCAGCCCTTATCGTCCATCCAGTCACCAGTCGAGTAACGGTCCGTTCGCAATCGCTTCTCGCCCACAAGCATTGTCTTGCTCAAGCCGTCCTGAATTTTACCAGCCGTTGTTGGAACAGAAGAACCAACGGGCTCCTTCGTCGAGACGTTGGCATTCGCTCGCACGATAATGCCGTAGTAATTCTTGTTCGGCGGCACAGACCAGATAGAGCCCTGCCAGAACGAGTTCTCATCATCAATGTTGTACGGAGTGAATTCGCCACTGCGACGAGTACCACCTCGAGGTGTCGCCGACGCATAGTCCATCAGCGTACCCATATCTTGGTTACCGTTGGCACCTTGGTGCTTCACGTTTTCACGACGCGAAGGACAAAGGAACATTGGCACGACGACCTGTGCCATGTCTCGTGTGGACTGCATGTTGGCCACACCGAGTTCTTCGATAAACGGAAGGATCTGGAATCCCCAGCTAAGACCTTGCTTCTCAGCACCGTAAGGAGTGCCACCGGGTCCACCGACCAGGTTCTCCTCGATGCGTGGCCATGGCGTATCGCCACCACCTGGGAAGTGTCCTTGAGAACTTTCAAAGTTAAGAATCGACAATCCGATTTGCTTCAGATTGTTGATACATTGAGTGCGTCGCGCTGCCTCACGAGCGGCTTGTACCGCAGGTAAAAGGAGCGTAACCAACATCGCGATGATCGCGATCACCACAAGCAGCTCCACAAGCGTGAACGCTGATCTTTCTGTCGACCTCTTCGTCGTCATACGGTTTTACCTTTCGAACAATCGCCGAGCCCCGAACGCTGGCCATGCGTCCTATCGATTATCGGCATAATCTGGTGGGTAGGATACCGAATCATAACAGAGCCATCCTTCATTTTGGGCAAGATTTGGCCGAAAACGCCTCAAAAAAAGCCTTGAGTGACTTCTGATCGATCGAAAATCTTGACTGGACGCTTGGTCCTTATGGGGTGCCCGGAAGTGAAATGGCACCGTCTATTTAGCATTACCGCATCGATTTTCCGCCGGGCTGTATGCCGCCGTACACACCCACGCAATGGTGAACTCGTGTACTCGTTGTGACTCAGACCGACACACGCAACAGTAGGAAGTAAGCAAGCAGCAACATGGCCAAAATCCAGGCTTGCCACGGAATCGCACTCGCCTTGCCGCGTGCAAGTTTCAAAAACGGCCAAGCGACCAACCCCATCACAATGCCATCCGCAATCGAGAAGAAGAACGGAATCCCCAGGATCACAAAGAACGCCGGAATGCTCTCCGATTCGTCCGACCAATCAATCGAACGAACGCTGCGAAACATCATCGCGCCGACAACCACTAGCGCCGGGCAAGTGATGGGTGCGTAACTTCCAATGGCGATAATCAGTGGGCTTAGCCCAATCGCAACCAAGAACAGTACGGACACGGTTACCGCGGTCAGCCCGGTACGGCCGCCCTGTTCAACACCGGTCGCGCTTTCGATGTAGCTAGTCACCGTACTTGTTCCGACGCAAGCACCGAAAACCGTCCCGACGGCATCAGACAACATCGCCTTCCGCATCGCCGGCAACTCAAGCTCACCATCACCGGTATCCTTCAACAGACCAGCTTGCTCCGTAACCGCAACAAGTG
>CAYQMZ010000006.1:0-1066 GCA_964418725.1 uncultured Pirellulaceae bacterium | reverse complement strand
ACAAGTGTCCCCGTAGTGTCGAACACATCCATGAACAGGAATACGGCAACGTACGTCAGCCCGATCCCAGTAAACACGGACCGAAGATCGAAGCGAAAGACGGCGGTCGACTGAAACTCAGGAAAGCCAAACGCTTGGCTGACTTCTATTCTGTTCGTGAGTATCGCCACCGTCGTCGCAAAGACGATTCCAATCAAAACACTTCCAGGAATCTTGCGCACCATGAGCACAAGAGTCAGCAACAGCGTGCTCCAGAAAATCGCGGAATCCACCGACAACAGCGAGCCAACCCCGAGCATAACCAACGAGCCCGGTGAATCAACGACCACACCGGCTTTCTGAAAACCAATGAGCGCAATGAACAGACCGATACCCACAGCGATAGCTGACCTGAGGCTGGGACTCATCACCTTCAAGATCACTTCGCGTAGACCGATGGCCGTAAAGACAAGGAACGCAACGCCAGCTACGAATACGATTCCCAACGCCGACTGCCAGGCTGTCCCTTCCGCCACTTGGGCGTTCGCGCTCAGCGCCATCACCACCGACACAAAGAAAAAATTCTGCCCCATCCCAGGAGCGAGCGCGATCGGCAAGTTGGCAAAGACTCCCATCACAAGAGTCGCGAACGCACTCGCCAGACACGTAGCCAGCAAAACGGCGCCCGGCTCCAGCCCAGTTGGTTGACCTGCGAAGTCCGTAGATAGCACGCTAGGCTGCACCACCAGGATGTAGGACATCGTGAGAAAGGTGGTGACACCTGCAAGAATCTCACGCGGAATAGAGGTACGACGATCGGCAATCGAGAATAGGCGGTCCATCGCCAGATGATTGACCGAAACGTTACATCACGCAACAGCCCCTCACCGAACCCCAACCACTTGTTTTCAAACCCCGTTTGAGAGAACTTATGGTGGCTGGCCCCGTAG
Source organism: uncultured Pirellulaceae bacterium (assembly GCA_964418725.1). Classification (GTDB taxonomy): domain Bacteria; phylum Planctomycetota; class Planctomycetia; order Pirellulales; family Pirellulaceae; genus CAYNJG01. Next base: position 137 of record CAYQMZ010000006.1, on the reverse strand, counting down.
TTTAACGGATAAAACAAGGCTTTCCTAAAGCTTAGCTGTGGGTTCGATTCCCGCCGGGGCTACTTCTTGTGTGTTGCACGTGTCGACAATTGCGTGCGTTCGAAGGCGGATCTCATCCAATGCCGTGCTATTGCAGA
>CAYQMZ010000005.1:0-32376 GCA_964418725.1 uncultured Pirellulaceae bacterium | reverse complement strand
GAGTTGGACCGCACAAAGGCCGGTAGGAACCGGGCCCTACTTTCTAAGAACTCAGCACACTAGTTGAAACTACTATTTAATAGCTGCTCAACGAATCTGTCGCTTCATTCACGATCAGCGGTCGCCGTGTAGTGGATGGTCAGTGTCGGAGCTCGATGTACGCTCCCGTCATAGGCCTCAGCCCGACGGCAGCCCTTTCCTTGGATTCGAAAGCCCAACGCATCGCCGGATTTCCAATCCTCTTGACTGATCAACTCTTGCACGATCGTTCGGCAATCGGTTGATCTGTAGATCTTTCCTGGCTCCCATGCCTCAGGCACCCACTCGACACTCGCTTCCGTCGGGACACGATTCGTGAGGTCGAACGCCGTTAACCGAAAGCTCGCCATCTGCGGTTCGGCGATGCCATGAATCGACAACCGACAATCATCGTCCCTCGCACCAGCACTGCAAAATGCGATTTCGGCGTACTGCACGCCTGCGTCCCGAGGAATTCGAACACCGTCGAATCGCACACCGATAGTTTGATTGCAGTCGTCCCAAACCAATTCCAAATCCGTGCTGTCAACGTACATGACGCCCTCGCCATATTGCTCAGCGTCATCAGCCCTTGCCGAAACTTTCGTGACGACATGCATGAGCCCCGTGGCTGGATCTTGGTACGTGATGCAGTTAGCTCGAGGGCGATCAAACTCGTCCGTCTCTTGTTGGGAATCCCAAGTAAACCCTGGAGGCAAACCTGAATTCGACGGGAGTTCAGACTTACCCCCAAATAGACCTGCAAAATTTCCGTTCGCAAGCAGCGCACAACCAAGCACACCAACAGCGGTCAGCGAAAGTGCCGCCGTCCTTCGCGTCTGTCTCTTGTGCGACCGGCGATCTGTCTGGCCGCGATAAGCGAATTCGTTGAGAGCAAACTCCAACTCGCGAGGCGTTTGGAAACGAGACTCTGGATGATGGGCACAGGCCTTCATGATGATCTGCGCCAATTCCACAGGGATCTCTGGATTGACGTCACGAACATCGGCCATCTCTAGCACACGACCAGATCGCGGCTGCTCAGTTCTGCCATCCCACGGGCCTCGTCCGGCGGCAATCTCGTAAAGCGTGACACCAATTCCGTAGATATCGCACCGCGTATCGACGACCCCCAACATCTGCTCGGGAGCCATGTATCGCGGTGTACCCACTAGCTCGCCCGTCTGGCTAACTGTGCTGTCTTCGTCGAACAGTTTGGCCAACCCAAAATCCGTGACCCAAATGGCTCCCTTACTGTCGAGCATCAAATTTCCGGGCTTGATGTCGCGATGGATCATGTCGTTTTCGTGGGCGTGCTACAGCGCTGACGCAACCGTCGCGCCTAGCTGGGCAACCCAAGTCCAATCCGATCGCAACTTGATGAACGACTGCATGAGCGGCGACTCTTCGTCCTCCTGTGACATCGGACGGATGAGTCGATCAAGGCTCTTCCCATCAACCAACACCATGGCCAGAAAGTGACAACCATCGACGCATCCGTACTGCCGAGGAGGAACGATGTTCGCGTGGTGCAAACGCGACGCCGCTTTGGCTTCGCGAATGAATCGCGCTGTCAGTCGCTCGGACTGAAGTGACCGATTGTGCAGAACTTTGACGGCCAGTTTCTGTTCGTCGTGCGGTTGCGTGGCCTCGTAAACGACACCCATGCCTCCGTGACCAATTACACGGTGTAGAGTGAACTCACCGAACCGCATGGGCAGTTGAAACTTACGGTTCGCTGGCGGCGGTTCGTCTCCGGAGTTCATTAGCTGACCAAGGAGCTGTTCGCAGTTTGACCAGTCTTCAGCAAGCTCTCCGCTCAGCTTATCGACCACGGGAAGAGATGACTTCGGATCACTGAATTCCGAATTTGTGCTCACGTGAGGCGGCCTTTGCTGGGTTTTGCGGTCACTAGATTGCCCCAATGGATCGACTGCCGGAGGCTTGAAACCTTTGGCGACAACGTACCCTCGGAATGGACCGCTTTGCCTCGTGCTACAGACGAGCGACTACTCACTCGGGGGCACGCTTAGATTCCGGATGGGCCATGTAAAAGAATTGCATAGATTCCCTCGCAAGGACTAGAGAACGTCGCTTGCCTGGGCGTACCTAGCCCAAACCGCAGTAGGTCATCGGGATCTTACTGATTTCTTGGCCTGTGCGCCCGCTGGTACGCGAGCGATCTAGATGCGACTTACCGCATTGCGGGTCACCAACGAAAGCTCCAGCGTTTAGCTGCCGTCACGCAAAGTGCCAACAATCACCGATGCGTTGTGACCACCAAAGCCAAAGCTGTTACTCATGGCGGTCTTGATCGTTCGCTCTTTCGGCACGTTCGGTGTGTAATCCAAATCGCACTTTTCGTCGGGCGTATCAAGATTGATGGTTGGCGGTGCAGTGTTGTGTTCGATGGCCTTCATCGCCACAACCAACTCGATACCACCGCTCGCCCCCAGCGAGTGACCTAGCTGACTCTTGGTACTGGAAATCGACAACTGCTTGGCGTGGTCGCCGAAAACATTCTTTACGGCCTGCGTCTCTGCTGCATCACCGAGAGGCGTGCTGGTGCCGTGTGCGTTGATGTAGTCAACTTCGGATGGATTGATGCCGCCGTCTTCCAACGCACTGGACATCGCCTTGGAAGCACCACGGCCTTCAGGATCTGGTTGAGTAATGTGTCCCGCGTCGCCACTGGCACCAAAGCCAAGTACCTCGCCATAGATCCGCGCGCCGCGTGCTTTGGCGTGCTCTAACTCTTCAAAGATGAGAACTCCAGCACCTTCGCTGAGCACGAATCCATCTCGATCTGCATCGAACGGACGACTAGCACGTGGCGGATCGTCATTGCGTCCCGACAGTGCTCGCATATTGGCAAAGCCACTGATGCCCATCGGCGTGATGGCCGCCTCGGTACCGCCGGTCACCATGACATCCGCGTCATCGTGTTGGATGGCTTTGAATGCATCACCAATGGCGTTGGTCGCACTGGCACAGGCCGTGGCCACCGTATAGTTCGGGCCTCGCATGCCGTACTGGATAGAGATGTTGCCGCCAGCTGCATTCAACATCAACTTTGGAATCGTCAACGGCGAAACGCGATCCGGACCTTTGAAGAGCAGTCGCTCTACTTGCGTCTCGATCTCACTGAGTCCACCGATGCCAGAACCGAGAATAACGCCGCAGCGATATGCGTCTTCTTTATCGATCTCGAGCCCCGAGTCCTTCATCGCTTCGGTCCCTGCAACCATCGCAAAGGAGCTGAACCGATCGATACGTTTCAGCTCTTTGGGAGTGATGTAGTCGGTGGGATTCCAATCCCACACGTCACCGGCGAACTTAACCTTGTGCTTCTCTGTATCGAAAAGTTTCAAGGCGTGGATACCACTCTCACCGCGAAGAAGACGTTCCCAAAGGTCATTGACCTGGCAACTCAACGAAGTGACAACACCAAGCCCTGTAATGACGACTCGCCGAGTCATTGACTGCACCGTTATCTCAAGTTGCGTAGCTGGCTTGAAAGAATATCAGCCGGCAAAGCCGACACCCGCTTTACGGATACGCCGGACTTTGCCTGACTCAATTGATCTGAGCAAAAGCCACGTCCATTAAATGGACGTGACGTTTTACATTTGGCCAATCAACCGGCTTGTGCGCCGTTGATAAACTCGATTGCTTGGCCGACGGTTTGAATCTTCTCCGCCGCGTCGTCTGGAATATTCACGTTGAATTCTTCTTCCAATTCCATGACCAATTCAACGGTATCCAACGAATCAGCGCCGAGATCACCTACGAAGGAGGTTTCGGGTTTGACCTTCTCTTTGTCAACGCCGAGTTGTTCGGCAACGATCTCGATTACGCGCTCTGTGTTGTCTGCCACCAGGCAATCTCCTAAATAAACGGAATCTCTACGAGCATGAAGGGCGGCTAACTGGCCCGAATTCCCAGTCCGCGACGGCGTTCACCGAAGCGTCACTCGCAGTGATCATTCTAAAATGGTCTTTCCCGCCGCAAAGATCTCAAGATAGAGGAATTTCGCAAAACGGGTCAAGGTGTGGTCCAGGGTCGTCAATCGACGTAAGCCTTTCCGGATAAATAGGTTCCGCAAGGCCGGTAGTCGCCAGCGACTCTCCAAATGATTCGTCTCCCATTTGGTCGGACACTAGAGCGACACTCCAACGATGCAGGCCTAGCCGGTCATGCCTCCGTCCACGGTCAACACTTGTCCCGTGATGTAGCAAGCATCGGGGCTCGCGAGGAAGGTAACGGCCGCAGCCACTTCCTCAGCGGATCCCAAACGCTTAGCTGGAATTCGTTTCTTGGCTTCGTCTTTCACCATGTCACCGAGTGCAGCGGTCATATCGCTTTCGATGAATCCTGGCGCGACGGCGTTAATCGTGACTTTTCGCCCAGCCAACTCTCTGCTGAGACTTCGCGTCAGGCCGATCAATCCCGCCTTCGATGCGGAGTAGTTTGTCTGACCTGGATTTCCAATCAACCCAGAAACGCTCGTGATGTTAATAATTCGTCCGTAGCGGGCTCGCATCATGTATCGCGATGCAGCACGAGACATCAGAAAGGCACTGCGCAGGTTGGTCGCAATCACGTCATCCCACTCTTCGTCACTCATACGTGGCAACAGCGTGTCTCGCGTGATGCCTGCATTGTTGACCAGGATGTCGATCTTCTCATGCTGTTCGACCAGGTCATCGACAACCTTGTCGACACTCTCCCGATTCGAAACATCGCAAGTTGCAACGATCGCCTTGCCGCCAGCAGCTTCGATTTCTGCCGCTGTCTCTTTCAACTTTTCTTCGTTTCTGGCTACACAGCAAACCAACGCCCCGTTTGCTCCCAACGCGATCGCCATCGCCTTTCCAAGCCCGCGCGAAGCACCGGTTACCAGTGCAACCTGGCCGGAGAGGTCAACTTTCATTTTTTGTGGTGCGTCTGCCATGAATTGACGGCCTCCTGCTAGATCTCGCTGTTTGATTTCAATGATGCCGTACGGATAAAAACCGCCGACACTTTGGAACTGGCCTACACGTTGGTGAACGGGAACTTGCGATTGATTCGCTTCATGAGTCCGCGCAAAACCTTGCCGGTTCCGATTTCGTAGAATTCTTCGACACCACCGTCCAACATCGTCCGAACCGAATCTTCCCAGCGGACTGGGCTCACAACCTGTTTCGCCAGCAACTGACGAATCTCGCCAGGGTCCGTGTGCGGTTGGGCGTCAACGTTCGAGACAACGGGCAATCTCGGCGGCTTCAAGTCCACCTTGTCCAACGCTTGCGTCAGCTGTTCGACGGCCGACTGCATCAGCGACGTATGGAACGCACCCGCCACGGCCAGCGGAATGACCTTCATAGCGCCGGCTTCTTCCGCGAGTTTCCCCAAACGTTCGCACGCTGCGTTGTCACCAGAGCAGACAATGTTGCCAGGACAAAGCAGATTTGCGACTTCCAGAACGTCGCCCTCGCGGGCCTGATCGCAAAGCGATTGAAGCTTCTCAGCATCGACACCCAAAATGGCGACCATGCCACTGGGGTTCGCATCGGCGGCAGCCTGCATCGCAAGTCCGCGGGTGCGTACGACCTGCACCGCGTCTTCGAAAGAGATCACACCCGCGAAGCACAACGCTGAGTACTCGCCCAAGCTTAGGCCTGCGGTGACGGTGGCCGCCTCAATAGCTTCAGGCTTTTCTGCCTTCAGCTTTTCCAGCGAGGCCATACTGCTCACGAACAGAGCTGGCTGAGCGAACTCTGTCGCGTTTAGTTTTTCCTCGGGACCGCTGAAACAGATCTCTGCCAAGTCGATCCCAAGAATGTCATTCGCCTGCGAGAACAGCGCTTTCGCAGCTGGCAGGGAGTCACAGACTTCTTGGCCCATGCCGACGGCCTGGGCTCCTTGTCCGGGAAACAAAAAGCCGAAGTTACTCACGGTGCTAGCCCTCAGCAGAAACGCAGTCGTTCTGACTGTGCTGTTGATGTCACGTGATGCCCATAGAGAGAGCATGCCACGATGAATGGCACTAGTCGCCTTCGGGCTCGACAACCACACGCCCCATGTAGTTGCCACAATTTGGGCAAACAACATGTGTGGGCAGTGCAGTGCTGCACTTCGGACAAATCGTCAATTGCCGCGGCTTTTTCGCGTCGTGTGCCCGGCGTTTTCCGGTTCGCGAATTGGAATGTTTTCTTTTAGGTACAGCCATCGTTAAGCCACACTCGCGAGTACCGCGATAAGACTGAGTTGAAATCGGTGATTCGAATTCGCCAAAATAGGGCTTCTTGAGAAGCCTGTCAACGAGTCTTCCAGCGATCCAAACCAAGGATTTCCGGGAAATTCAGCACGTTTTCGGCTACCGTGCCGATTGGGCAAACTGTCGCTCGTACGCTTGCGCGTCGATAACGCCCCACGTGCGAGAGCAGTTGTGCCGCTGTAAGGCAGAAAGCCCGCTATACAAGCTGCGGCGGCGACAACGTGCCACGCTACCGGACCTAAGTTTTTTTGGCAGAGTGATTTTACTGCTGGCCCTGCCATGCGTTGCGGTCTTGTCACTTGGCCATTCAACACGCAACCTGGCGGATCGACTAGCAGGCACCGACCTAGCGATCGCATAGTGGGCAACGAAAAACGCCGTCGACGAATCGACGGCGTTGATCGAATTTTCAGATATGCAGACAGCAGTCAGGAATTAATCCCACCACCACTGCGAAGCAGGAAGCTCGTTAATCGAAACGGCTTCTCGCGTGTCCGCTACGTCTCCGTCTTCGTCCGCCAGCAAGTTCTCACGATCCAGTGCCATGAGTGGTTGGATGGTCACGCCACCGCCGACTGGAGTCATCAGGCGATTGCCTTTCCAAACTGCGTTGACCGCTGTGTTGACAGTCTTTGGAGCTTCGAAGACTTCGATTGGGAATTGCGATTCGTCACCAAATAGGCTCATTTCCCAGTTGGCTTGGCCATAGAAGTCGCTCTGCTGGATTGCAGCCGCAGCGATCGTCATATCGATCAAGTTCCGCAGTTGTGCAAACACGGGGCTGCGGCGAGCCAGTTGTGGATACAACTTCGTGAAGCTGTGCGTGAACACTCGGCTTGCACGATCTTGGTTCGCCGAATCGGCTCGCGTACCGTCAGCGAGCACAACTTCATTGGCACCAACCAGCTTTACGCCGTCGCCTTCCAGTTTCAACGCCAAACCATCTTCGCTTGCACGGACGGACTCGTAATTCGGCACAAAGAACCAACGTGCGAGGGCATTGCTGCGAGATGAAGGATTGGCTTTTTCGACATAGGTGGTGATGTCGACCGGTGGAATCTCTAGACCGATACCGATCAGCTTCATTCGGTAGTCTGCCTCCGCAAGAACTTGAGCGAAGTGAGTTCGAGGCGAAATTCCGTCGAACGTTACCACTTGCTTACCAAGGCTCTTTCGCAGACCTCGAACGATTTGCGTCGTCTGTCGTGGGCTAATGTTGCCACCAATCCGACTCAGGAACTGCTGCATCCGAGCAAGACCTTGCTGAGTTGGATCAATCGAAACGCTGATCAACGGAGTGGGCTTGTTGTCTGGACCGAATGCTCGAAGAGCAACGACAAGATCTTGAAGCTCAAGTACTGCTTTGCCGGAATCTTTACCGCGAGGGCGACCGATCGCGTCAACGACATAACCTTCAGCCGGACCAGCGACAACAATGTCTCCCGTTTCAGGATACGCCATCACGTAGTCGATGCTGGTAAGCCCCGCTAGGTATTGCAGCTCCTCTGGCAAGCGACCTTCTTCACGGAGATGCTCTTGAGCAACTTTTTCCAGTCGCGTCAAAGACACCTTTCGCAGCTTAGAACGCTTCGCAAGCTGCGGATTTAACTTGGCAACCGCTTGCTGCCGTCGAGTTCGACTCAGAGCACGCGTCTTTTCCGTGTTCTTAATCAGACTCAACGTGCCGGTCGCGTCGATCCGAACACCCGCAGAGTTTCCGTTCACTACCTGACCAGTCGTCAGATCGTTTGGATCATCTTCGTCGTCTTCGTCTTCGTCATCGTCCCCATCCTCGTTACCCGTAACTTGAGCGACGGCCGACGAATCGAAGTTCATCTGTGTGATTGCCGAGTCGCCCAGGACAAAGCCCAAGGCAAGGATAAGTAACGTTAATGACGCGAAAAGAGAGTTCTTTGAGCGAACCATCGACCAACCTGCTGTTCCAAAAGGTGTCCGGTACGTTCCCGCACTGCATTAGTTGCAACGTTTGTCAGTGCGGGAACGTTTTGGTGATTTATGAATGAAAGACCACCCATCCGTTATCAAGACCTTAGTCTAGTCAGGCAGCAGCGGAGTCGCAACAAAACCCAACCATGAACGGATTTGCGCCGAACGCGAAGTGTCAGAACTTCGACAAAACAAGTTTCACAACCGAAACAGTGACAGCCATGCTGCGCCACTAATCAAGTTTTTTAACTTGGTTAGGGTTCATCGAGAGTCGCATGGTTGTCGTTGCTTAACCTCAGCAGAACGATCAACTGGCAGCTCGACGCCGCCCGCCGTTTCGTTGAGGTGCACGTTGCTTAGCACGAGGGCGTAGTTGCAACGAATTCTCTCCTAAGAGATCACGCACGCGTTCCTTCAGCTCGGTGTTCACCTCGATACGAATGCCGGGCGTAATGTTCACGCGACACCCATCACTAAGGAAGAGGCAAAGGTTAATATCACATCGCCCAGGGTATCCACGCAGAATCTCCTTAAGTTTCTGCAACCCTTCTTCACCGTGGCGGGCCTCGCTGATGTTGATCATTACCGTGCCATTGAACGTCGCGTCTAACTGATCAATCGGAACTAACTCATTGATGATCAAGTTGGCTTCGTCGCCGCCGCCACGTCGATCGATTGCCCCGCGAGCAACCACGATGGCGTCCGCCTGCAACGCTTCACCAAACTGAGCGAACTGCTCGGGCCACATGATGCAGCGAATATTGCCTTCCATGTCTTCCAGGTCAAAGTTCGCGTACTTCGACGGTTTGCCCGGCTTTGGATTACGGGTGTGAGCCAATTTGATCGACGAAACCATCCCGCCCATCGTTACTTCAGCTCGATCCTTTAAGCCAGCCAATTGATTCGTAGCATGCGTTACGTGAGGCAGCAGAGCTTCTTCGAATTCCTTCAATGGGTGACTCGAGAGGTAGTAGCCCAATACTTCTTTCTCCGCCACCAACCGTTCGCGTTCCTCAAATTCCGGAACATCGGGCAACGAGATCGCCACGGGTTCGCTATCGCCCTCTTCATCGTCGCCAAAGAGACTCTTTTGCCCACTCTTTTTGTCGGCGAGAGCTGAAGCACCAGACTGAAGTGCACGATCCAGAATCGCCGTCCACTGAGCCCGACTTCCACCGAGGTCGTCGAAAGCACCAGCCTTAATCAGTGTTTCAATTGCCGACCGATTGCATGCCGACGGGTCAATGCGTTCACAGAAATCGAACAAGTCTTTGAAGGGACCGTCGGACTTCCGATTGCTTTCAATTGCTTCGGCAGCCGAACCGCCGCAACCCTTGATCGCCGACAGACCGAAAAAGATTCTCTTGTCGTCCACGGCGAAGTCTACGCACGAAGTGTTCACATGAGGCGGTACCACTTCGATATCCATTCGCTGACAGTCTTCGATATGCTCGACCAACGAGTCTTTTCGTTTGAAGTTTCGGCCTGGGATATCCCCAGACAACAAAGCCGCCATGAACTCGACGGGGAAGTGCGCTTTCAAATACGCCGTCATGTAGGCGATCAATGCGTACGCAGTCGAGTGACTCTTGTTGAAACCATAGCCAGCGAATTGAATGATCAATTCCCACAACGCGTTAGCTTGGTCCTTTGTGATTCCGTTTCCGGTCGCTCCCTCGACGAACTGTTCGTAGAAGCTGGCGATCTTCTCTTCCTTCTTCTTACTGATCGCCTTAATACAGGTATACGCACTTGCCAGCTCGATACCGCCCAGTCGATTCAAGATCCGCATGACCTGCTCCTGATAGACCATGATGCCGTTGGTCTCTGACAGGACTTCTTCCAAAACAGGATGCAGGTACACGGGCTCTTTGCGCCCGTGCTTGATATCGACATAGTCATCGACCATTCCGCCCTTCAGTGGGCCAGGTCGATAGAGTGCCGCCGTCGCGATGATGTCGTGAAACGCGTCGGGCTTCATCCGCTGCAGCAGGTCGCGAATCCCACCACTTTCCAACTGGAAGATCCCTTTCGTTTCGCCGCGGCAGAGCAAGGCGTACGTTTCTTTGTCGTCGAGCGGAAACTTATAGGGGTCAACCTTCTCGCCTGTCGTCTGTTCAATCAGATCGACTGCCTTCGACAGGATGGTTAGGTTCCGCAGCCCAAGAAAGTCCATCTTCAGCAGGCCGGCTGCCTCGACATCGTTCATCGACCACTGGGTGATGATGTCTGTCTTGCCCGTTACTCGACAGAGTGGAACGTATTCATTGAGCGGCTTGTCGGCGATTACCACGGCCGCAGCGTGTGTACCGACGTTTCGAGCCAGACCTTCAATCTTTAGGGCAAGGTCCAACAACTCACGAATCTCGGGATCGCCTTCGTAGGTTTGCTGCAGTTCTTCACTCTTTTCGAGTGCGTCCTTCAACTTGATATTCAGCTCGTCGGGAACCATTTGTACTACTTGGTTCACGCGAGCGAGCGGAATGTTCAATGCACGACCGACGTCTCGAATCGCAGCCCTAGCGGCCAACGTTCCAAACGTTCCGATTTGCGCCACGTTGGGTTCGCCGTACTCATCCTTAACGTAGCGAATGATTTCCGTCCGACGATCTTTGCAGAAGTCGATATCGATATCAGGCGCTTCCAAACGACTTGGATCCAAGAATCGTTCAAACAGCAAGTCATACTTGATCGGACAAACGTGGCTGAGGTACAGGGCATAACTGACCAGCGCACCAACACCACTTCCACGAGCAGTCGTCGGAATATCGAGCTCGCGAGACTTGCGCACAAAGTCCCAAACAATCAAGAAGTAGTTTGGGAAACCCAGTTGATTGATCACCCCCAGCTCGCGATCCAACCGGTCCATTACCACTTGCGTGAGCTTACCGTCCTTCATCATCTCTGGATTGTCGGAGTACCGATCCTTCAATCCGCTGATGCAGAGGTCATAGAGATACTTTTCCGGCGTCGAGTCTTGCGGAATCGGAAACGTGGGGAAGTGTCGCTGGCCCAGATCGATTTCGATATCCACGGCATCGGCGATCTCTTGGCTGCGCGCCACTGCGTCCGCATGACCAGGGAATGCCTCGTACATTTCCTCGGGACTACGGATGAAGAACTCGCTACCTTCCATCTTCATCCGATTGGAATCGGTGCGGTAACGCCCCGTGTTGATACAGAGCATGACGTCCTGGGCCTCCGCATCTTCGCGGTCGGCATAGTGGGCGTCACTGGTGGCAACCAACGGCAGCCCCAACTTGTCGGCGACAACAATCGAGGCATCCATCGCATGCTTCTGAATGTCAACGCCGTTGTTCTGAATCTCGATGAAGTAGCGGTCGCCAAACACTTTGTGGAACCACTGCGCGATTTTGAGCGACTCTTCAAAGTCACTGTCGTCGGCACCGTTCGATTTCAGCAGTGTGCGGCTGAGTTCGCCCGACACACAACCGCTCAGGCAGATGATGCCTTCGCTGTGTTCCTTCAGCAGTTCCTTATCAATGCGCGGCTTAAAGTAGAACCCTTCCAAGTACGCAGCGGACGCCATCTTCACCAGATTGCGAAAACCTGTTCGGTTTTTCGCGAGCAAAGTTAGGTGGTAACTGGCATCCTTCATCCGCCCGGCGTCTTTTTTGAAGCGACTGCCCGGTGCGATGTAGGCTTCGTAGCCAAGAATCGGGTTGATGCCCGCCTTCTTAGCCTTTTGATAGAACTCTAACGCCCCATGAAGGTTTCCGTGATCCGTCAGCGCCAGCCCGTTCATCCCGCGCTCTTTCGCGCGCAGAATCAGCTTGTCGATAGAACCTGCGCCGTCTAGCAAGCTGTAATGACTGTGACAGTGGAGATGAACGAAACCGCGGTTTGTCTCGTCGCTCATGTTGGATCCTTCCGAGTTAGGGCCAGTCGGAGTATACCCAATCAATTTTTAGCTTGAAGGACGTTGACATACCGCCAGCTTCAGCCTCGCGATTTCGCCGTCACATGTACCGCTAGAATCGTTAGCGTAGAGTACAGTCGACAACGAAAGTCTTTGGCTGAAGGCCTAGTCGTTGATTAGACGCCTCAGCGAGCCACTATTCCGAGGAGACGCCTTCGCTGTCACCAACATTGGAACTCGCAACTTTCAGCTCTGGAATATTTGCATCCAGCAGCTCCTGAATGGACTCCAGGTTGCTTGCGCGTGCTGGCCAAGTACTGAGAATGGGAACGCCCTGACTGGATTTGATTCCAGCGTCCCACCAGAACCAACCGCCGGAAATGATGCCTACCAAGTGCTTATCCTTGTTGAAGACAGGTCCTCCAGAATCTCCCGGCAACAGCGTTTCGTCAGCGTAGATGAAATTCTGATTCGTCGGCTGCGTCGCGCGACCCGAGAAGTGCCGCATCGATTCATCTAAATCGGCGGCTCCTCCAAGACCAGCAAACTCCAGATCCATCTTGTGCGCGACTGGTTTCGCCGCCAACGTTGCCGCATCGACACCTTTCGGAGCCCAGGTACGCAGCAAAGCAATGTCGTGTCGGTCGTCATGCGCGACCACTTTGCAATCCGAAATTGACTTTCCATTTCGGTAGTCAATACGAATGGATGCATCGCTCTTGCGTGCCTCCACCACGTGATACGCAGTCAGAATAAAGCACTCGAATCCATTGGCTTTCGTGACGTTGTGATTGACGCGCACGACGACACCGGTGGCAGTAGACTTATCCACGTCGATTCCCACAACACTATCGTGGTGCCCCCGCTCCTTGGTCCATCGCCACAGCTTGGGGTTACGTGCTCGGTCCCGCAATTTCATTTCTGCCGAAACTTCGGCCGTCTTAGTGTCAATGCGCGCAGGGGGTTCGTCGTTGCTGCCCTGTACGGAATTTTGCCCGACAGCAATGCTTTGAAGGGCGTAACAAAAGAGGAGAAGCGACAGCGACGCTAGAGACGCGAGCGTAAGAGTAGAACGGCTTCGCATGATGTGCCTTTCTTCGTCGGCAACCAAACTCACCGCGTGCGCGTTTACCGCAGCACGATGTGCGGTGATTTCGTCGCCGAACGCCTTATAAGAGAAGGGACTAGTTTCTTCGTCGGCTCTACTTCGAGTCTATCTGGACATGCAGAATTCAGAAAGCGAAAACGTTGGTGGTTCACCCTACAAGCAATGTCGACAAACAGACGCTTTCTGCGGCCTGTAGAGTTGTCTTTATGCAAGCTGCAGCGTGTAACGGCTAACTGACGCTGCCAAAACTCGCAAAGGCCAAGAAACCAGACCTAATGAATTCTGTTAGTCGTTGCATGCGTGTCATACGACCGTTACTTCTTGAGGCCGTCTTCGGTAAGATGAGTCACGAAGATGCATTGCGAGCCATGCTACCAATGCGCAACTGTGAAGGATTCTAACTGCGAGGTAAGGTGATGGAGAAGATCTCGGTATCGGCCGCAAGGGACAAAGGGCAAATTGGCAATGACGTCGTGCTCAACGGATGGGTTCGCACACGACGTGACTCGAAGGGTGGATTCTCTTTCATCGAAATCAATGATGGATCGTGCTTTGGCAACATCCAGATCATTGCCGACGCCGATTTGCCAAACTACGAGTCAGAGATCAAAAAGCTGACCGCCGGCTGCAGTGTCACAGTCCAAGGCAACGTCAAAGAGTCTGGCGGGAAGGGCCAAGCGACGGAGATCCAAGCAGCGAGCGTTCACGTTCACGGCTGGGCCGATCCAGAAACATACCCACTTCAAAAGAAGCGGCATTCGATGGAGAAGTTGCGCGAGTGGGCTCACTTGCGTCCTCGCACCAACACGTTCGGTGCCGTCGCTCGCGTACGCAACTGCATCTGCAACAGCATTCATCAGTTCTTCCAAGAACAAGAATTCCTTTATGTGAACACGCCGATCATCACAGCCAGCGACTGTGAGGGAGCCGGCGAGATGTTCAAGGTCACCACACTGGACCTGGAGGGCGTACCGAAAAACGATAAGGGCAACGTCGACTACACCAAAGACTTCTTCGATCGACCTAGTTACCTGACAGTAAGCGGGCAGTTAGAAGGCGAGATCTATGCAACTGCACTCGGCAAGGTCTATACGTTCGGGCCGACTTTTCGCGCCGAGAACAGCAATACGTCACGTCACTTGGCTGAATTCTGGATGGTTGAACCGGAAGTTGCGTTCAACGAATTGACGGACAACATGGATCTGGCGGAAGCATTCCTGAAACGGATCTTCGGCGATGTGATGAACAAGTGTCAGGAAGACATGGAGTTCTTCAACCTGCGTATCGACGATACGATCTTGAGCACGCTTGAGCAGATTGTCGAAAGCAACTTCGAGCGACTGCCGTACACCGAAGCAATTAAGATCCTGGAAGACAGCGGAGAGAAGTTTGATTTCCCTGTGACCTGGGGAATCGACTTACAGAGCGAACATGAGCGTTACTTAACGGAGCAAAAGTTCAAACGACCCGTGATCTTGTTCGACTATCCGCGCACCATCAAACCGTTCTACATGTATGTGAACGACGACGAGAAAACCGTTCGCGCGATGGACGTCTTAGTTCCGAAAGTCGGCGAGATCATTGGCGGCAGCGAACGCGAACATCGCCTGGACGTGCTCGAAAGCCGCATGGGCGAGCAGGATTTGAACCCGGAAGAATACTGGTGGTACATGGACCTTCGTCGATTTGGCACCGTACCCCACGCGGGCTTTGGCTTAGGCCTAGAGCGAGCCGTCCAATTCTCGACCGGCATGGGTAATATCCGCGATGTGATTCCGTTCCCAAGAACTCCCGGCAACGCCGAGTTTTAGACCGCGCGTTTGGTCTAGGTTCGAAAACGAGCCTTCGCCACACGAATACTCAGCGTCGAAGCACTAGTAACCCATGGCGCAGCCGTCTTTCCTTGATTCGCTGGCGCCCAGGTAGACATCGTTTTCGGCGTCGTAGCGGATCGCCTGATAGCCGCCGAAGCCGCCACGCGATGCTTGGATCTTGTGTCCCCGGCCAACGAGTTCGCGAATGGTTTCCGTGGAATAGCCAGCCTCAAGATGTACCAAGCCGCCGTCGGTCATTTTCTCGCCGGTCGGCTGCGAGGACATCGTGTGGCGGATACGAGGTGCATCGCCGGCTTCCTGAAGATTCATATCGAAGTCGACGATGTTCATGACGATCTGTGCATGACCTTGTGGCTGCATCGCGCCGCCCATCACTCCGAAGCTGATGAGTGGCTTGCCGTCCTTCGTGATGAAGGCAGGAATGATCGTATGGAATGGTCGCTTCTTAGGCTCGTAACTATTGAAGTGATCTACTTCCAACGTGAACAGCTCGCCGCGGTTTTGAAGGCAGAAGCCAAGCCCCGTTGGACATACGCCCGAGCCAAAGCCACGGAAATTACTTTGGATCAGCGACACCATGTTTCTGTCTTTGTCAGCGACCGTCAAATAGATCGTGTCACCGTTTCCAATGTCACCGGCTGGATACTGCTTCGCTGCTTTCTTAGGATCGATCAGCTTGCGGCGCTGCGACGCGTACTCCTTGGAGATCAGCGTTGAAACGGGCAGCTTATTGAATGCAGGATCCGCGTAGAACTTGGCTCGGTCCTCGAACGCTAACTTCTTTGCTTCGACGAAGTGATGGACGTGGTCCAGACTACCGAACCCCATCTGCCGAATGTCAAACCCTTCCAATACGGTCAACGTTTGCAGTGCCGCGATGCCCTGGCCGTTTGGTGGCAGCTCCCAAAGTGTGTAGCCACGATAGTTCGCCGATACCGGCTGAACCCATTCGGACTTGTGGTTCGCCAAGTCATTGGCAGACAGAAAGCCGCCGTGAGTTTGCACAAACTTCGCCATGGATTCTGCAACGGGCCCGCGATAAAAGGCATCCCGTCCCTGTGATGCAATTGACTCCAGCGTATTTGCCAGACCGGGATTCTTGAAAACCTCTCCCTTCCTAGGAGCCCGACCGCTTGGCAGAAACACGTCGGCGAACCCTGGCTGATCCTTGAAAGTGCGAGCACCACTAGCCCAATAGTGAGCAATCACCTCCGGGACCGGCGTTCCTTCGCGAGCATATTGAATGGTCGGAGCCAGGACTTTCGCCAGTGGCAGTCGACCAAACTTCTCATGAAGTTCCGCCCATCCGTCTACACAGCCCGGAACCGAAATCGGCAGCACGCCGTACATTGGAATCTTGGTGAGCTTGCGTTTGGCGAACTCATCACGCGTCAGCTCTTCGGGTGATCGACCGCTGGCGTTTAATCCATGTAGTTGTTGCGACTTTGCATCCCAGACGATCGCAAACAGGTCGCCGCCAATTCCGTTGCTCACGGGTTCCATCAAACCCAGTGCAGCATTGGCGGCGATAGCTGCGTCTACGGCAGATCCGCCATGCTTCAAAATGTCGATCGCGATTTGAGTCGCCAATGGGTGACTTGTACACGCCATCCCATGTTTGGCGATCACCTCGCTGCGCGTCGTAAATGCCTTCCCCGTTAGCCGATCAGCTGCCAGCCCATCAGCGCAAACGACGGATAGAAGGCAAACGATCGACGCGACGAACACAGTGCAGCATTGATTCCACATTTGTCACTCTCCGGGCCTGATGATGGGACTTTCAGCTCGTTGACATCCGTGCAATCTCGGTCGCTACATGGGTTGATCTGTAGACTCGTCTATAGCGTCTCTTTGACACGCTTGAGTGCTTCTTCGACGTTCTCGCGGCTGTTGAAGGCGCTCAAACGGAAGTAGCCTTCGCCGCTTGCGCCGAATCCACTACCGGGCGTGCCAACGACATTGGCTTTGTGGAGCAACTGATCGAAGAAGTCCCAACTGCTAACCCCGTCAGGCGTCTTTACCCAAACGTAAGGAGCATTTTCGCCACCGTAGACGGACATACCGGCTGCCTGCAGACCTTCACGCAAGAGCTTTGCGTTCGTCATGTAGAAGCTAATCAGCTCGTCGACTTGCTGCTTGCCTTCGTCGCTATAGATCGCTTCCGCGCCACGTTGAACGACATAGGACACACCGTTGAACTTCGTGCAGTGACGACGATTCCATAACGGATGGATCGCGGTCTCCGTTCCATCAGGTGTCTTACCTTTCAAGTCCTTCGGCACGACGGTGTAAGCACATCGCACACCCGTGAATCCAGCCTTCTTGCTGAAGCTACGGAATTCAATGGCACATTCGCGTGCACCGTCGACTTCGTAGATGCTGCGAGGAATCGAGTCGTCTTGAATAAAGGCCTCGTAGGCAGCATCAAACAGAATGATCGCGTTTTGCTGCTGAGCGAAATCAACCCAACGCTTCAGTGTCTCTTTCGTGGCAACAACGCCAGTCGGATTGTTGGGGTAGCAGAGATAGATCAAGTCGACTGACTGATTTGGAATCTCGGGCACAAAGTCATTTTCGGCGGTCACCGGCATGTAGACCAGACCGGCGTATCGTCCTTGATCGTCCGCCTCTCCCGTTCGGCCGACCATCACATTGGTGTCGACGTACACGGGATAAACGGGATCCAAGACGGCGACGGTGTTCTCGGGGCCAAAGACATCCAGGATGTTGCCGCTGTCGCACTTCGAACCGTCAGAGACAAAGATCTCGTCGGCTGCCACATTCACATGACCGTACTCGTTGGAAGCAATTGCCTCCCGCAAAAAGTCGTAGCCCTGCTCCGGTCCGTAACCACGAAATGTCGAGCGATCCGCCATCTCATCAACCGCATTGTGCATGGCTGCCTGCACAGCTTTTGGCAGCGGTTCGGTAACGTCGCCAATGCCCAGCTTAATGATGGGGGCATCGGGATTCGCGGCAGTAAACTCCTTCACCCGTCTCGCGATTTCGGGAAAAAGATAGCCTGCCTTCAGTTTTAGATAGTTTTCGTTGACTTGAGCCATGATCGGAATTCGACGCGGTTGATGAGTTTTGTTTGGAAGGCCAGCGTAAGGAAAGCAGTTTTGCTTTGCAACGAGGCTCCACACCGACAACGCGGAATCCGCATGGTTCACGAAAATCCAATCGAACCCTCAGAGGCTCTGCGGATCTTAGCGTTAGAAGGTCATCCATGACGAAGTGGGCAAATGCGATAGAATGCCACTTCGACGAAAATCGATTTTGGAAAGAAAAGCATGTCACATCCGTACGGCTGGCTCAGCCTGCTGCCGCCGATCGTTTCGATCGTCTTGGCGATCGCGACTCGCCGAATCGTCCTCTCCTTAATCGTAGGAATTTTCGCCGGAGCGCTGCTCATGGCTGGTGGAAACCCACTGGTCGCCGTTTACCACACCTGGGAAACGCACTTATGGCGAACGCTGATCGACTCTGGAAAGCTTCGCGTTTTCTCGTTCACCATCCTGATGGGTGCAATGATCGGCGTCATCACTCGGTCTGGTGGCATGCGAGGCCTGATCGAATTGGTCGAACCATACGCCAGCAACCGTCGCCGCGGGCAACTGGCGACTTGGTTGATGGGTTTGCTAATCTTTTTCGACGACTACGCAAACACCATCTTACTTGGCAGCACGCTTCGCCCTATCTGCGATCGGCTGAAGATCTCTCGTCAAAAACTGGCCTACCTTGTTGACTCCACCGCCGCGCCGGTCGCTGGCCTGGCTCCACTATCAACGTGGGTCGCCGTTGAGATTGACTACATCGCCAGCGGGCTGAGTTCGATTCCCAATACGGACGGACTGAGCGCATTTGGCCTGTTCCTGTCCAGCATTCCCTATCGCTTTTACATCATCACGGCGCTTCTATTAGTCCCGATAACCGCTTGGCTTGGTCGCGATATCGGCCCTATGGCAAAAGCAGAACGTCTGGCAATCCAAGGCGATGGCCCCGACAACGATAGCGATCCCGCAACCGAAGGAGTCGACGTTGTTTCCAGTTGGTACAACGCTGTGCTTCCTATCGTGCTAACGCTTGGCCTAGTGGTCTACTTCATTTACACGACGGGTTCCGCAGGAGCCTCCGCCTCCGCCGCTAACGCAGCCCAAAAAACCCTTACCGCGATGGTTCGAGAAGATGGAAGCGTGACCGTCGCGCAGTTCGATGCAGAAGTGGCCGCGCTGAAGGCGGCCGCCGACGCGGGAAGTGTTGCAGGCACGAAGGCGGCAATCGACGATCTGGCGAATGCCCTCTCGGAATCTAGCGGCTACGAAACTTCAGACGCAATGAATCGCTTCGCGCCGAAGTTGGGAATGCGTGACGTTCTTGGAGAGGCCGACTCCAGTCTCTCGTTGCAATATGGAGCACTCGCCGGCTTGCTACTGGCTTGCTTCCTTCCCTTGATATCTCGCAGCGTGGCGACCAATGACATGCTGGAAGCTGCGATGAAAGGCGCACGTGTGGTGCTTCCCGCGGTAGCCATCCTTTGGACCGCCTCCGCCATGTCGAACATGACCCGCGATACTTCTGTCGACGGCGAGGCAACCGAAACGGCCTTTGAATTCAAAGACCACCGTTTGTATACCGCCGCCTATCTGACCGGAGTGTTGGCCGGCGAGCAAGGCGACGAAGCCGTCGACAACCAAAGGACAAACTCCGTTTCCGCATCAACGCTACCCACCATCGTTTTCGTTCTGGCCGCCGTCGTAGCCTTTTGCACGGGAACCAGCTGGGGAACCATGGGGATCCTTGTGCCCATGGTTATCCAGACAGCCCATGCGTTACTCACGCGCGACGGGGCAGCTGTTGCTGCCAACGACCCAATTCTGCTCAGCTCAATTGGTGGCGTCTTGGCCGGCGCCGTCTTCGGAGACCACTGCTCACCAATCTCCGACACAACCGTTCTCTCTTCCCAATCGTCCGGCTGCGACCATCTCGAACATGTCTGGACGCAAATGCCCTACGCTCTTCTGGCAGGCACCATAAGCATCGCGATAGGCACCATTCCAATCGGGTTCGGAGTCTCTGTTTGGATCCTTCTGCCGATCCAAATTGCCTCGCTGTTTGTCTTCATGCGTCTATTCGGATCTCGCCCTGACGCCGACTGAGAGACCGTCGAGATGGACGTATTGCCCGACGTGAACTGGCAATAAAAAAGCCGCCACTGAAACACAGGCAGTTGCCAGGTGGTCAGTAGCGGCCATGATCAACGATCAGACTAAGCGGGATGCTATCGGATGATGTTGGTCAATTCTTCCAACATCTCGTCGCTCACAGTGATCGTTCTAGCGTTGGCAGAGAAACCACGTTGTGCAACGATCAGTCGCGTAAACTCGAAAGCAATATCAACGTTCGACATTTCGAGTTTTCCAGACTCAACTTTACCTCGACCTGAACTGGCCGCGATCCCAACCTCGGGCAGACCCGAGTTCAGACTTTGACCGTACAGGTTATCTGCAACCGAGAACAAACCTTTCTCATTCTTGAAGTTAGCGATTGCTAGTTGGGCGATCGTAAAGATCTCACCGTTGGATGCCGAGCCAACGATTCGACCATCGGTATCCACCTGGATGTCGTTGATCACGCCAGGAGCCGAACCATCGGGATCCACCTGCAGATCAGAATCTGCCGCGTTGTGCGTCAATCGATCCGTTGAGTCGGGATCCGAAACCGAAAGCTTGATCGTCTGCGGTGCAGCGATTCCCTCGAATTGAATCGTAATCTCCGCGTCCGATGTAACCCTCAACGTTCCATCGTCGTTGAACGTAATCGAGTCGATCGAGTCGTCGGTCACAATTCCCATTGTGGAATCGATACTCGCGTTCATCTTCCAAACGTCATTGCCTTCCTTCGTAAATCGAAGTTTCAGCTGATGCGGTCGGCCCTGAACGTCGTAGATCGTCGTAAGTCGTTCGTACGTATCGGCCGACTTACCTTCCACAACTGGCAGGAAGTCATGGCTGAGAAACTGCGACGACCCAACGTTGCCACTGGCGTCTCGAATACGTATGCCCAAGTTCGAGATGCCGATTTCATTGGCTTCGACGACAACCCGCCCGCTAGTGTCCATGCTGGCTGTGATGCCATCTAAATCCGTATTGATCGCGTCCAAAATTTCCTGCATCGTAGTGGTTTCGGACACATCCAACTCGATGAACACCAAGTCACCTTCGTTGTCGAAACCATCAATCGTGATTTTGTCTCCGGTCGTATAGCCGGTTGAGTTGTTGTCGAGGTCATTCAATAGTGTAGCTGCGGTCGCAGGAACGCCGCCTGACTCGAACGGCAGGTTCGTTTGCTGCACTTCGGATCGAGCTTCGGTGCTTCGGGCATCCAGGTTTCCGGCAATATCAATGTGCTCGGTAATAACCCCAGCAACGGCAGCCCGCTCGGGAATTCGTATACGTTCGTCACCGACAACTTGGAAGGCTGGATTGACCCCGTCAGCCTCGCCAGCAGTAGAGAACCTCTTCACATACAGACCGTTTACTGTCGCGAGCATCCCCGACTCATCGACCGTAAACGTACCAGTCCGCGTATAGAAGTCATTCGTGCCGTCCGTCACCACGAAGAAACCTTCGCCGGAGATTGCAAGGTCGAATTGCTCACCGGTCGCCTCGATAGATCCTTGCGTAAACCGCTTGTCGGTCGCCAAGAAGGCAACACCACCACCAACCTGGTTCGGGTTTGTACCCGCCTGAGATGCGCTGGGCCCCTGAGCTGGCGACATGGTTTCATAAAGCAAGTCCGCGAACAATAC
The DNA here is from genome assembly GCA_964418725.1 of uncultured Pirellulaceae bacterium. Lineage (GTDB taxonomy): Bacteria > Planctomycetota > Planctomycetia > Pirellulales > Pirellulaceae > CAYNJG01. The sequence continues at coordinate 10,515 of CAYQMZ010000005.1, read as the reverse complement.
TCGGCCGGCTTTGTAGCCATGCGTATTGATGTTCGCAATGTTGTGACCAACAACATCCAACAGCCGCTGGTGAGCAATCAATCCAGAAACGCCAGTTAGAAGTGAGTTTGGCATAGCGTACCTATGTAACTTTCAGTGTGGTATTCAGGGGGATGATGTGGTGGGGCTTCCACCGGCGGGGTTTTCGTCGTGCGCGGAGACCTAGGGGTGGGAAGTCAGCGCGCACATTTCTCGTAACTGCTCGATGTTCGCACATCAGCGGACGAGGCATGGCTGGAAATGGAGAGTCGGTCCGACCTAGGAGGCAGGCAGGGAACTGTCGCGAATCTCGACGAGATCACTCACGGCGATTGACTCCCCGTTGACGCTCAATCGAACTTGGCCGTCTTCCACGACTACGGAGTCGACGGTTCCAATGCCAAGGTCCGTCGGCGCGTCTTCACTGACGGCGTTAAAGACGACTTCTTGACCGACCAGGTTGGCAGCACCAGATAGAGTCTGCAGGTGCAGCATCTCTTCTTGCAAATGCAGGTAGCCTTCGAAGCTAGAGTTCAGTTGCTCAACTCCCTCGAGCGTCGAGAACTGCGCTAGTTGTGCCAGAAAGTCTTCTTGCTTCACCGGTTCCAGCGGGTCTTGATTCCGCAATTGGGTCACAAGTAGATTCAGAAATTCATCACGAGCGGCGCTCGCTGTTGTAGCAGTGACATCCATTTCACGCTCCTGTCAGATCAAACTGTTATATCTAGTCGCTTATTGGTTGTTGATGGAGTACTCGGCTGAGCATCCGTTGAATCAGACTGCGTTGACGCGCCGTACGAATGCGGTGCATTGATCGCGGGGTGATTCTCTTCATCGAATCGTTGATGTGTGTCTTGCTGTTGCTGCTGGTCTTGCTGACTAAATTCGAACTTGTCGAATTCGATTCCAGCCTGTTCCAGCGAGTCCAACAAACTCGACAAATTGGACTGCAACGCCTGAAGTGCTACCGGCTCGGCAGCGGTTACCTTGGCAACCAGAACATCGTTGCTATCGACGATTTCTAGCGAGATCGTTCCTAAACGGGGCGGATCCAGTGTGATCGTCAGCTCTTGCTTACCTTCCGATTTGACAAGACGAGCTGACGCGATGTGGCTGGCCACCTGTTCGGCAATCGGAACCTCGATGGCCTCCGATATTTTGACCGCTTGGGCTGGTTGCATTCGAGACACGTTGGGGTCCGAGTTCTGAGCCGCAATGGCATCAGCGGCAGGCTGATTGGTTGAACTTGCGTCGCTATCTGCAACGAGTTCTTCTACTTTCGCCTGAAGCGCTGCCACGGACTCCGGCATCGGTAGTGGATCACTCTGCGGCATTGGACCGATGCTGGAACTCTGCCCGATCGGCTGGCTGCCTGAATTCTGAGTGGAACTCTTGCCGGTGGATTCAGTGGTTCGCGCGGTAGACAATTCGGCTTGGCCATCTAGTTCGGCTTCCACCTCACCCTCAACGTCAACTTGTTGACTGGAAGTGTCGGTCGCCGCTGCGGCGTTTTGGGATTCGAGGGTCTGCTGCGTAATCGATTGCTTGGTAACCACTTCGTTGGTGGCTCCCAGTGCTTCGTTCATTGCAACTTTTTGAAGCCCGTCAACAATCGGCTCGGTCGTCGCACCAGACGCTGTTCCATCTGCCGCTGTTTCGGCAACGGCTGGCAAATAGTCTTGATCCAAACCGACGACGCTCGCCGCCTGAATCGGAGTGGTTTCCGATCCAGTCAAAGGACCGATCTCGGCTACCCCTTGTTGCGGCATCAGTGAGTCAGTGGTACTCACCACATCCGCCGGCGTGGTCAATAGCGGGTTCGGAACTTCGGCGACCGCCGGAATATTGGCCATCGCGTCGATGGCAGTTGGAGTCTCTTGCGTGGCGACCGCCATCTCCTCCATCTCCTCCGGGGAAGCCCCCAAGAGTGTGAGAAGGGCAAGCATGTCTTCGAATACGGTCTGATCTTTCGAGTCCGTGTCCTTAGCACCGAAGACTTCGTCCTGGGTCCCGTCGGCTACGGATTCAGCATTCGTCGCAACGAGTTGATCAGTCAACTGCGAAATTTGTGCTGGAAGCATGGCATTGGGTGGGATAGAGGTTGGTGGGACCATGCATGTATGCAATGCCTGTGCCAACAACGCCATGATGCATCACTGCGATAGAATCGGAGGCATAGAATGCAGCTAGAATGCGAGCCTAGCTTCATAAATGTGCTTACAAAGTAGGACTAAGCCGGTGATAGCAAAAAGATAATGCCGCGGCTTAGAAATGGCTGCAGTGAATATGCAAGCACGAAGAAACTTCACATCCACACCTAGACCATGACGTTCATGGCTGAACCGCAACGCAGTTCGTCGATCATTCAAAGCTAGGCAGATTCAATTACGAACTTTGCAACTATGCTGCATCGCGATACCGATTCAATTTATTGTGCAACGTCCGCGCGGTAATACCCAAGTGTCGGGACGCCGCTGACTTATTGCCTTGAAAGCGTTCAATAGCCATCAAGATGATGCGTCTTTCCGCCTCTTCTAACGGAAGATCCAGTAGGTCAACTCCCGACTCCGAATCGATCACTGCAGATTCGTCAGTCAACCGCGGTATATCTTCCATCGAGAGCACCGTGGTCTTCGCGAGCACGACCGATCGATGCACTACGTTTCGCAACTCGCGGATGTTGCCAGGCCAACTGTACTCGACCAATTGCTTCATCGCTTGGCCAATCACACGCGTCACTGGCTGCTCTCGTTCGTCACGAAACAACTGCAAGAAGTGCAATACCAATTCTGGAATGTCTTCTTGCCGTTCTCGGAGCGGCGGCATCTGCAACGGCAGTACGCTGATCCGATGGAACAAGTCTCGGCGGAAGTTGCCGCGATGCACCTCTTGCTCGAGCACTCTGTTCGAAGTGGCCAGAATTCTCACATCCGCGATTTGAGTCTGGTTGGCTCCGACGCGTTGGAACTCGTTTTCTTCGAGCACACGAAGCAATTTGGCCTGTAAAGCAAGCGGAATTTCGCTGATTTCATCCAGCAGCAACGTGCCACCTGCGGCCCACTCGAATCGACCGATCCGCTGCGAGATCGCGCCCGTGAATGCTCCGCGTTCGTGCCCGAACAGTTCGCTTTCCAACAAGCCCTCGGACAACGCAGCACAGTTTATACGTGCGTAAGCTTGGTCCTTTCGCTCACTCAACTCGTGAATACGACGCGCGATGCCCTCTTTGCCAGTTCCACTTTCACCCGTGATCATCACCGGAGCCGAACTGCGAGCGTACTGCTCGGCATAACGAAGCACACGACGCAGCCCCAAAGAATCGCCAATGATTTGCCCTGGCGGCTTTTGATCTGACGACGGCAGTTCGTAGACCGACTCGTACATGAGGGTGACTGACCTTCCGGATTGCTTATTGAAAGTTGCTAACCGTTAGCTCTGCGTTTTCGCCGAGTTGTAGGCTGAAACCATGCGTTTGCTTGTCATCGCCGCACCGAGTTGTGGCTCCAACTTTTCTTTTGCTTCCAACGCAACGGATTCGGCAGTCGAGACGGCTGACATAACACGCTCGATGGTCGAGCGCAACCGTTCCACCGATTCGCGGAGTTGCAAGTTCGCTTCGCGTCCCGACGTGTCCCACTCCTCACGCATCGGAGTGATTTCGTCTTGAGCAACCGCGATCGTTTTCATGACCGTCGAAAGCTGATCTTGAAGATCGTCCGCCAAATCGCCGGCTGAAATTTTCTCTGTGATCCCTTCCGCGAAACCAAGTGCAGACTTGTAAAGCTCTGCTTGTTGGTCGTAGGCCTTCGTCAATTGGCTTTCGAGATCATTTGTCTTCATCTGTGAGGAGCTCATCTGTCGCTTCCTTTAGTTGAACGAGCGTATTGACCATCTTTACTTGACGTTCCTTAATTCGCGCCGATGAACTCATGGTGTTGAGCCACCATCGTGCACGCTTTGCCCAATGTGGGGCCGCCTTCGAGGCAGCAACCGTTCGATAGAGCGACTGTGCCTCTTGACTGCTGTCGAGTCGGCGGAAACAACCCGCCATTTGATATTGAATCCAAACCTTCTGCGATTCACTCACCTCGTTCAGATCAATGCTCTCATAGATCTTCTGAGCGAGCGCCAGCTCTCCACTGGCAAAGAGGTTATTCGCCAACGCAATGCGGTCGACCGGTTTGTCGGTCACAGCGATTGCCTCACTGAGAATCGAGTCAAAGGCCGGTCGGTCATCGCTGGGCGATACGTCGGGCTTTGGGAGTGTCAGCGCCGATTTGTCCGATTCCAAAGAAACCGACTTTGTCTCTGCTCGCTTACGCTTGGCCTCCATCAGCTTGCGAAGGCGTCCGATTTTCCCATCTATTCGTTGAACGTTGGCTTCTTCATCCCGCTCGCTCGCATTCATCCTGCGACGCAAGCTGTCCAGTCGTTCCATCGGTGTCATGGAACCTGTGCGACCGCCGCTCGCTGGCTCTAAGACCACGTTCAGTGAACTTCCGCGACGACTCTTCGTTGCTTTTTTGGGCGGCAAAAAACCTGCAGGATTGAGGAGTTCCTTTAACGGAATCGGATCGGAATCAGATCGAGTGGCATTCAGGGGCTGCGGCTTCGGAGGATCCAAGTCAGCGGAGTCGCCGTCCGCCGGCGCGCTTGCTAAGATCTCGTCTCGCAGCAACGCGTCGAAAGCGTCATCCTGAGCGAGGGCCATCCCTGGCACGCAAACGAATAACAGTGCCGCCAGCCAAAACGCTCCCCATGGCCGCCCGTTTTGGTTAATCGCCACAGCGTGTCGTGCCTCACACGTCGGTATCTGTTCTCTTGCGGCGCGAATCCTATGCGCCTTTCCGCTGATTCCAATCGGCATGACTACCCCCCAGCCACATTTAGTTGAATCAAAGAAGCAGAGCTCTGCTCATCACTTGCTGCGTCGTCCGTCTCGTCAGCTTTGCTCTTGTCGGCTGCCGGAAGCAGGCCTGCAAAACATATCGCAGCGTTGTAGTGATCCTTCTGTTTTTCGTAAGCTCGCCCCAACATTCGCAGTCCCGCAGCTTTTTCTTGCTGTGTCTTGGACTTCTTGATTACGGCTCGGCAGATCCGCATACATTCATCTGCGTCGCCTTGTCGCAGCAGATAGTTGGCCAGCTCTAACTGAGCCTGATGCGACCATTCGTTGACGCCCTTTTGCTGCAACTCCTTCATCGTATTCATGAAGTCGGTCGACTCGCGTTGCACCAAGTGGTACTGCCCAAGTTCGAACATGAATTGATCCCGAAGCGGTTGCGGGATATGTGCCTCAACTGCTGCTTTGCGAGTTTCAGCGACCCGACCGGCCATTCCCAACTCGGTATAGACGTCGCTCATCAGCATGTAGCCGGTGGCTCCGAAGTAGTCCTCGGGCGCGACAAAGGCAATCGCCGAAGTCATCGCTCGACCGAACCGCTGCACCGCACTCTTCTTCGTTGCCGCTCGGAAGTTAGCATAAGCGGCCAACAACGCGGTTGGGTTTTCAAAGGGCTCTTGCCGCAGGTCCTCACGCGAATTCATCAAGGCCGTCAACGCCATGCGGGGATTGCCGGATTGAACATAAGCATGAGCCAGCGACATTGCAGCCACTGCTTCACTTCGTGCGTCCGTCGCGTAAGTGACCGCTCGCGAAAATTCGCGTGAAGCCGACTTCGAATCATCCGCACACAAAGACAGGTCACCTAAGAACATGTAGCCAGCAGACTCGATTGGACGACCACTTCGCTGGTCCACGACCGAGTGTAAGTGCTGCCGAGCTTCTTCTCTTTGATCTAGCGTTAAGTAACACTTCGCCAAATTGAAGGATGCGAATTGCCGCGCCGGATGTCGTCGATAGCGAACCAAGACATCCTTGTACTTGGCGATGGCATCTTCTTTCTTGCCAGCCTCGAAAAGCAAATTGGCCAGAATGGTAAACGCGTTCGGCGCGTGAGCATGGTTGGGCGTTGTCGCGAGAGCACCTCGCAGCGCCGTTTCCGCGCCGCCAGTCTGGGAGTTTCCGCTGACATCTGAGTCTTCACCAAAGTTCAAAGCCTGCAATCGCAATTGGTGCGTCACCGAATCGTACGTCCACGTCGCAGCATCTGGCTGAAGTGCTAAGCGAAGCAAGTTGGAGACGGACATGCCTTCCACGTCTACCTCGACCGCCCGAGACTTCAGGTCAGCTCGCAGGATGGGCGGAATATTCAGTTGATAGCCCATCGCTTCCGACGTCTTCTTGATCAGGTCGACCACGTTGATCTGTGCAAATCGAGCGTTGACGGATGCGAGGTCAGGGTGGCCCTGCTGCAGACCAATCGCCTTAATCAAGTCGGGACCACGTGATGTGTTAGCCTCCGCCGCTTCTTCAGCGCCAGCCGCCAAATCCAGTAAGACCTGTGGCGTTAGTGTGAGCCGGGGATGAGCCGGATACTTTCGACTAAGCAGATCGCGACCTTCGGGATTCGCTTCGGCGAGCGCTAACAACTCCGCCCAGTGATATTGGAGCTCTGGACCAATGCCGGATTTGTCACCCCACTTGTTTTGCGTCTGCAGCATCAATTGCGCAAGTAGGTGTTTTGTCTCGCTGATATTTCCACGATTGCGTAGCAGTCGGCTCTGACCAAATTGGGCCGCCAACCGGAGGTCTCGGTCATTCGACTTTGAGGCTAATTGATAGTGGCTTTGTGCCAGATCCAAATCGTTTATGAATTCAAAGCAAACTCCCATCTCGTAGGCAAGGTGCCCAACAGGTAGTCGACCGTCCGCTTTGCCAACTTCCTGGTTGATTTGAATTGCCATATCGAAGCTGCGGTTTTTCAGCAACTGCCTGGCCTGGCTCAAGAGAACCTCACGCGGCATTACTTCAGCCATCTGCTCGGCCGTTCCCGACATGGATGGCTTGGCCACTTCGACGGGCGTCGGGATCTCTGTGGGTTCAACGGTCGCGGCAACTGGTGCTGGTGCTTCACTGCGATCCTGACTTAACGGTGGTGCAATCGGTGCACGTACCAACCCCGCGTTGTAAACCAGTTGTGGCGGGTACGTTGGCTGCGACTCGAACAGCGGCGCGACCAAGATGGCAATCGAAATCAGATTGGTTGCCAGCAGAATTACCAGTATCGAACTGCGCTTTTTGTCGGAATTGAGAGACCGCCAAATTGCACGCTTCGTTGTGTCAAAGGGCGATCTCATTGTGTTACTCCAACTATCTTCTCACGCCGTAAACTCGATGAATGGCAAGGGTAAGACCGGTTATGCAGTAGACGATCGTCATGACGGACACCGATCTTGAAGAACTCTTTCGGGTCAGAGAGACACCGCCGGCTGGAGAAGCTGTCCCGCGGTGTTGCATTCCATATTCAAGAGAGGGCAAGTTTTTGGAAACCGGTCCGATGAATGGTGTGGAAGCTCATACGGCTGAGTTTACTCACGATTTGATGGACTAATGGAAAGCGAGACGATGGACATTCGCCCAACAGGACCGGAAAGTAAGCAAGATGTGCGGCAGCATGTTCGGCAGGATCCCAAGGCTTCTTCGAAGCCCAAGATTCGAACCGACAACATGCACGGCCACGCACCTCGCTCGCGTGCCCCGGAACTCTCCGCCTACCTGAAACGGAATGAATCCCTTCAGGAAGTTCGGAGCGACTTGGTTGAATTAGCAAAACAGCGTCTCGCATCGGGTGAATACATGCAGAGATCCACAGCTGAAGAAACAGCGGCAGCAATCCTTAAGTCGAGCTAGTCGACTGGAACGTTGCCTCTGTGAACTTCGCGGTTTCAGAGTTTGAAGGAATCAAGGTTTTTGGCAGGACGCCAATCAGAAGTCGCACCAATGATGAATTCGTTTTTGTCCTGCTACAACCCTTAGGTTGCAGCAACCAAACCTGGAGAAACCTCGATGTTATCAATCGGAAATAACCCACACTCGCTTATTGCACAGCACGCGTTGGGCAAATCTTCCAACACCTTCAAGCAGTCGCTCGAGCGATTGTCTTCTGGACTTAAAGTAAACCGTGGTGCTGATGGCCCTGCTGCCCTCGTCATTTCGGAAAAGCAGCGTACTCAGATCGCTGGCTTGCAACAAGCTATCGAAAACACTGACAAAGCTGTTTCGCTTGTTCAAACTGCAGAAGGTGCCTTGAATGAAGTAAGCAGCTTGCTTATCGAAATTCGAAGCCTCGCACTTGATTCGGCCAACGAAGGTGTAAACGACGAAGACGCTCTGGCAGCAAACCAGGCTGAAATCGACAACGCCCTCGACACAATCGACCGAATCTCGAACAACACACAGTTCGGTGTTAAGAAGCTTTTGAACGGCAAGGCCGGCTTCAACGCAGCATCTTCGAACACAGCGCTAGAAGACTTGTTGGCAACGGACGACACACAGCAAGGTTCGTTCCAAGTCTCAGCAATCAACGAAACAGCTCGTAAGGGTAAGCTGGAAATCCTTGCCGATGGCGGTATTGACGGTGCCGATCTAGCCGGTCTGACAGCGAACGAAACACTGGTCTTCACGACCAACGAAGGTACAACCAAGACACTTGAACTTGACGCTGGCATGTTGAACTACGAAGTTCGCGACGCCATCAACTCGATCTCTGACGAAACGAATGTCACCGCGTCCCTCGAGGACACAAACGGTACGCTCGTTTTGACACACAACGAGTTTGGCCAGAACTTCAAAGTTCAGTCGGATCAAGATCACGTCGACGGTACCACCGTTCAAACGGGAATCGGCGTCGCTGAAATTGACACCACCGCTGGTGACAATGATCCAACGGACGACGGTATCCAGAACGGTGTCAACCTGAACGTTACGGTCACCGACCTTGAGTCTGGCGATACGCTGGACGTCGAAGGTAACGGAAACGTGATTTCAGCTCAAACTGGAATCTTCCACGGTCTTTCGTTCACAGCTGCTGTAGACGGAACTGACAACTCGGTTTCATCATCAGCTATCGACCAAGCGATCATTACCGTTTCGGACGACAGCATGACGTTCCAAATCGGTGCGAACGCTGGTCAAACAGCTGACGTAACGATCGACAACGTTTCTAGTGGTGCATTGGGCAAGAACGTTGCAGGCAACTTGTTTGCAAACCTTCGTTCGATCGACGTCACCACAGCCGCTGGTGCACAAGACGCAGTCGCCGTCATCGACGCCGCTGTTGATCAGGTCACTAACCTCCGCGGAATGCTTGGTGCATTCCAAGGAAACACTCTTGAGTCGACTGCAAACAACTTGCGAGTTTCTCTCGAGAACACAATTAACGCTGAGTCGATCATCCGTGATACCGACTTCGCTCAAGAAATCTCGAACTTCACCAAAGCTCAAGTCCTACAACAGGCTGGTGCTTCGGTACTTTCGAATGCAAACCAGATTCCAAACTTGGCATTGTCACTGCTTGGCTAAATCTGAGATTGCAATTGCAATTCGTAGCGATCGTGGACACTTCGTCCACGATCGCGTTTTCCTACCACATTGAGAGGAGCAGCTTAAGATGCTTACAATTGACGGACTTGTCAGCGGTCTTGATACGGACTCGATTCTCAATGGAATTCTTACAGCCCGTCAGGCTCAAATTGACCGTATCTCATTCACCAAACAAGAGATACAAACAGAACAATCCGCCTTCCAATCAATGCGGGGTGCATTAACCGGATTGCAAAACCAAGTTCAACGACTTGGAAGAGCCGGAGGCGAGATCTTTGAGGCCAAAATCGCCACAAGCAGCGACGAGGATATTGTCGCCGTATCCGCATCCGACGATGCGGCCGTTGGAATCTACACGCTACGCGTCAAGAGCTTGGCTCACGCTCACCAGGTTGCCTCGCAAGGATTCGACACCGAAACCCCAACTATCGGCCAAGCTACAATATCGGTCCAAGTTGGCGATCGCGAATCCATCGACGTCACCATTGATGACTCGAACGACACCCTGGCTGGTCTTGCCCAAACGATCAACGAAAACAGCAACGACGTTACGGCGGCCGTGATTAATACCGGTACCGATGAAGGCGGCTTTCGGCTGTTGCTAACATCGCAGCACACCGGCGCATCCAACGAGATTGTCGTTTCGGGGTCACTCAGCGAAGACGAGGCCGCGGGAATCGCATCCCCGACATTTGATCTCACCGTGCAGAAGGCAGCAGACGCAGCGGTGCAGTTCGGATCACAAGATCCCGACGACCCAGACGCTCCGGAACCGATCGTTGCTGTTAGCGACACCTCGCTAATGGAGGACGTCTTGCCGGGGGTAACTCTGGACTTACGAAAGGCGGACGTCGATCAAGAAATCTCCATCACCGTTGCGAACGATGGAGATTCGATTCGCGATGCATTGAGCGGATTTGTTGAGTCTTACAACGCTATAGCAAGTTTCATCAGCGAGAATTCCTCCTTCGATCCAGAAACCGAACAAGCTGGCATCTTTCTGGGGAACCGCGACGCAAGTGCAATTCAATCCTCACTTCGAAACTCTGTCT
>CAYQMZ010000004.1:0-33631 GCA_964418725.1 uncultured Pirellulaceae bacterium | reverse complement strand
TGTTCTGGTTGGTCGTACCGCTATGCCGATTGTGCGTGTACCTGGTTGGTGGAAACAAAACGTCCGGTGTGAATAGACTTCGATTCTGCTTGACCACAACCCTATTGTTGGCGTGCGTCTGGGGAATTCTCCTCTTTGTGCCGGCCCCAGCCGCCATAACGTTTCCTGTCATCGTCAAATACGACGATTTGGTAGTTGTACGAGCTGAAGCGAATGGATTCGTAGACCGCATATTTGTGGGCACCGGCCAGCAGGTAGGTCAGCATCAACCTTTGGCTGTTCTTCGCAACACAGAATTGGTGCAAGAGCACGTCGCAACAAAGCTTCAACTGGAATCGGAGCAATTGAAAGCTCGGAGCCTTGAAGCGAACGGAGAAATTGCTGAATTGCAGAAGCAGTTGGATCGAATAGACGTTATTGCCGATCGAGTGAAAGAGCTTGGCGATCTGATTGATCGGTTGGTCATCCGCGCACCGATCGCAGGAACAGTTTCGACATTTGAGCTGGACTCAAAGCTTGGGATGTTCGCTCAACCTGGCATGGAGATCATGGAAGTCGGTTCCAGCGAGCGTCCGAAACTGATTGGCCTTGTCGACCAAGACGAGGCGAAATGGCTTCGATCAGCGAAACAGCCAAAAGTCACGGCTCGGATTTGGGGGCAAGTCGGTAAGTTGCTGGAATGTAGCGTTAGCCAGATTCCACCTAGAGCATCACAGATAATTCAGATCCCGGCATTCGCCGCCAGCAACAGTGGGCCATTGCCTGTGATGGATTCAGCGCAGGGTGAGAAGCGATTTGCGTCCGACGACCTGTCTAGAACTCAAGAGAGCATCGAGGGTTTGAAGTTCCTTCGCCCCCACGTCGAAGTCGCGTTGGCTCCACGGGCGAAAGCTGAATTCGATCTCTTACCAGGAGAAATGGGAGTTGCGAAGATTCGATCTCGTGATGAGTCGATGGGGGAGTACTTGGCGGCTGAGATTACGCGTGTCGTGTCGAGAAATCTCCAGCCCGACAGCGGCATCTGAATTCGGGCTCCGTAAGAGATGGAACGCGGCACGTCTTTCGTGTTGCAGCGGTACGGTTCCAGTCGCAACGTGCCGTTGGTTCGCACCAAAGCAAGGCAATAGTATCTATCACCGGCACCATGCACCCACTTGCAACATGTAATTCTTTCGGTGCCCGGTGTTGAACCTTGAAGGTTCGGTAGGCACTGCGGCCCATCGATTGCGGTCTCTCTCGCAATTCAATTACGTAAGAGATTTGTTAGCGGATATCCCTCAGCGAACTTCGTAACGGAGGCCACACAACAAAAGCCGAGTACGTTAGAGTCGGCGTACTTGGTTCGGAATCACTCAATCAATACGGTGCCAATATGATACGCCCTGACGCAAATGCAGCGCTAACGTTCACCCGGCAACAGGAACTCAAGTCTGATTGGGAAAGTCGGATTCACCCGGACTACATGACGCGATTGGCACGCAACTCGGTGCACGCTCTCAGGGCGACGAACTGGAAGATCGTCTCGACGGAATTTGGCTACGCTGAGACCTTGTTGCCCTTGAATCACGAAACGACAAATCAGCATGGAACTCACCAAGCCGCCATCATCGCGTTGTCTGCCGACTACACCGGCGGAATGGCGCTAACCACTGTATTGACCGGCATTCCTTTAGCTGGAATCCATCCGTGTCACCCCGAGACTTCAGCATCGTTGTGGCTCGTTGGGTTGAAAATGAGATACTTGAAGCCAAGCACTGGACATTTATATGGCAAGTGCAGAGTCCCTTCCGATTTGATCTCAAAGATTCGTCAGCGATACGAACGGGGAAAACGCTGCCTCGTAACGCTAGAGATCAACTTTTTCTCCAATGGAGAACAGGTAGCCTCCGGTGAAGGAAGGTACTTTCTACAGTCCACACGATCTTTGCAGGAGGCGGGGGAAGGTGGGTTGTCGACTCATGCAGCACAAAAACTGAAGGCGTCAGCTCGCATGATTGCAGGCATACGAGCACGATTGTCTCGGGAGTATCGCAGCGCGACGTACGCGAATCCGGAATCTCGAACGACTGACTCGCTTCAACGAGGTGATGGTCGAAGGCATCGAGTCGATCCGCCCAACGTGTGTTTTGATGATTTGGCTGCGGGGCCACACGGTCGCCTGTTGGCGCAAGAGCTGAGTAAGAAACTTCCTCAGCTCGGTCAGTTTGTGAGGGCTCGCACCGAGAGCGTCGATCAGGTGATTCGATGTCATGGCGACCTTGAGCAGCTGGTGCTCGTTGGCGCCGGACTAGACATGCGTCCGTATCGACTTCGCTTGGAACCCGGTATTCGTATCTTCGAGCTCGATCTGCCTGAGATGTTGTCGGAGCGCGACCGGGTAGTCGAATCTGGACGATTGCATGGGGCTAACCGCTACTGCATTCCAGCAGACTTCACCCGTCAAAATATCGGTGAACAGCTACTGAAAAATGGATTCGTTCCTTCGGCCAAGACGATTGCCGTCTACGAAGGTTGCTCCATGTATTTCGACGAGCAGGACAATCAGAGCATTCTGTCATCACTGCGAGAAGTTTTGGGGCACCCCGAATCGATTGTCTGGTGTGACTTCGTCGATCAGGCGGTCTTGGATCGAAGTTCCGCGTACCCTGAGGCAAATGCCTTTTTCTCCGCCATGGAACGGCTCGGCGAAGAGTTTGTTTTTGGCGTGCGAGACCCAACCGCCTGGCTATCGAATATGGGCTTCAGCAATGTCAGGACTGAGACGGCTCAAGAACATCTAAAGCGACAAGGGGGGCGGGCCGAGAGTTCCCTTTTTCAACTCTACCACCTTTGTTATATGACGCCGGGATCGCGTCCTTAGTATCAGTTTCAAAATGTCGTTAGCTGATAGAGCGAAGCTGCAAAGGCACGCCTTTCGGGATTGCTAAACAGGTCTCGAGACCTTTAAAGACTATCTGCGAAAGAGGTCGAAAACGACGCCTTCCTGCACTGACGTATCGGCTGCCGCTGAGGTGCGTAGTTCGGCTCGAACTCGCTTGCTGTGATCTCCAATCGCTATCGCAGTGCAGACCTTTGCAAGTAGTGTTCCGGCATTGATGGGCTTGTAAACGATATCGAAGAATCCGTTCTTTTGTGCCAAGTCTCGCGTTTCGTGGGAGTCGTCAGCGGTCATGGCCAATAAGGGCACGGCATTTAGCTGCGGAAAGTCGCTGACCAATTTGGCAAGAAACGTTCCGCTTAGGTGAGGCATGTGAATGTCGGTGATGATCACGTCGGGCTTCAGGTAGCGGAGCTCTTCCAATGCTTCGGTAGACTTCATGAAGCTATGGATCCTCGAGAACCCAGCTTCGTTAAGTAGATGAGTAACGATTTCAATCATGACTTCATCATCATCGATGAGGACGACTTTTTTGTCGCAGACTGAATCTGCCGAACCGTTTGTTTGTGGCATAAATTCCCACCCGCATACTGAAATCGAATTCTGCATTCGTCACATTTCGCTGCACGAAACATAGGACGCCAGCCTAAGGACCACAGGCAGTAGTTGAGGGAATCCCCAGGGGCCCGAGTGCTCGCCAGTGAGGTGCTCGCCAGTGAGGTGCTCGCCAGTGAGTGGTTTGCGAGTGAGTAGTCTGCAACATCACGTCGCTACACCGTCGCGGTTCGACGGCGTACCGCAGACTACGTAGGACATTGTCCGCATGTCGATTCACTAGCGCGAAATTGTTAGAAGCCGGCATGTCCGGCCTACGGGTTACCGCCGTATGCTGGGTGGGCGTGCGGTCAAAGGCCTACGGCGGACTAGGACTCCGACTCGTCCGTGCCTATTAATGCGTGAATGAATCCTCGCAAAATGAGGCCAAGTAGAATAGATGCTAGAGGGAAACTCTGATGAGACTAGCCGACTTACTACTCGAATTTGAGCAGGTGTTGGAAGAGGATCACGAAGTATCAATTTCGAGATTCGTTGACTCGCTTGGCGTGGAAGTCAGTCGCGACTGGCTTGTTGAACTTGCCGGTGTCTATGCAGAAAACGAGTTCAAAAGAGGACGATTCGACGCCCCGCGTTTGCTGAAGCAAGAGTTCCCCAGTCTATCGGACAATATTGACAAGGTTACCACTGCCGCACTTTCCAACTTCGTCGAGTGCTACTGCCCAGTTTCCGATGAACTGGGAAGCTTGCCGGCCAAATCCGGGGACTTCCATTTCATTCGTGAAATCGGGCGAGGTGGAACTGGAGTCGTATACGAGGCAAAGCAGTTGTCGCTCAATCGGAGCGTCGCGATCAAGGTGCCATTTTCGCCAAAAGGCGAAGTTATTCGCGAGGGCAAAGTCCTATCACGTATTGATCATCGCAATTGTGTTGCCATCTATGGACTGGGAGAAATAGGACCGTTTCCCTTCGTGGCAATGCAATTAGTCAACGGCGATGCATTGAAAAAACACTGTCGCACGCCGCCCAGTCTGTCGCCTGCACGTACTGTAGACATCATGTTGCAGGTGCTAGATGCGGTGGCCGAGTTGCATTCGCGGGGAATAGCTCATCGCGACCTGAAGCCGAGCAATGTTCTGCTCGAAGAAGACCGTGTGCTGTTGGTTGACTTTGGTTTGGCGTCGCGTACTGACGACACACACTACGGTTTGGGATCACCTGGCTATATGGCGCCGGAGCTTTTTGGTGAGTCGCCTGTAGAGTCATTGTTTCTATGCGACCTCTTCTCATTGGGCGTTATGCTCTACGAACTGCTAACCGGTACAAGACCGTACGGTTCGTCTCCAGACGCGATTCGAAAACCACCACGTAGATGCCGTGACTATCGGCCAGAGGTGGATGAAGAATTGGATCGAATATGTCTGAAGGCAGTCAAGGCAGAGCCGCAACACAGATTTCAAACAGCACAGAGTTTCCGCGACGCATTGGAGCGTTGGGCGAATGAGCAACGTGCAATTGAAAATCTTCCCGTCGATCAAAGTTGCGACGAGGGCAAGCTAATCTATACGCCCACTAGAGTTGGACTGCTAGCCAAAGTTGGATGCCTGTTGACCGGTTTGGCTGTCTTGGCAGGTGTTTGGGCGACACTCGTTCCGTCAGTGACTGCGCGGACGGTCACGGATTCGGCAAACGTTACCTCACGGCTAACGTTGAACGCATATCGAGCAGATATCGCGGACGACAGCCTTTCGTTGCTAGGTTCTGTTGGCCATTCGGAGTTTGTCGTACGTGATGGAGATTTCGTAACGATATCGCATCAGTCTCTGACTCCGACATACTGTTCGCTAATTGCTGCGAATACGAATGGGACATTGCAGTTCTTGGCTGAATCGGACAGCAAGGTTGAGAAGTTCGTGTTTCCCGAAGACAAAGACTACTTTTTTTGTCTCAACGAAGGCAAAGGCGTGCAGGCATTTATCCTAGTTCGCAGCCAGCAACCGATTGAAGAATGGGATAGTTGGAGTGCCGACCCACCATCAGACACGGGGTGGACCGGCGACAGTAGTCTTACTGGAGTATGGATATCGGTGGGTTCCGCTGTCAGGCAAGTGTCGTCGCTGGTTGAGAGGGGCGACAAAATTAGAACGCGTAATACGGAACCGTTTGTTGACTTGATTCGCTGGGTAGAAGAAGAGTGCGACGGAGACATTCAATCCATTGCGTTCCAAGTCAAAAAGTAGCTGAGAAGCAGCTCAGGTGGTGATCGTGAATTCGCCACTGCTTGCTTGCTGTCGCCAAGATTCTTGAAAAAGATTGCGCGCGAATTGCACATCGACAATTCTCTCGCGATCTAGTGGGTGGACGATGATCACCTTTTCAGGACGAATGCGATGCCCACTCAACCATGCGTTGAAGACTACGATGCCGTTTCCCTTGATCTCGAATCTACTAGGCTAGATCAATCCAACCTCAGGTATCTGGCCCATGACCTACGTAACCCGCTGCAGGCACTTTTGGGCTTCGTATGGATCCTGCAGAACAATTTGAGAGTTGGGCGAACGTCGACCGAAGCCACACGTCAATCAATCAGCCGAACTTCCGACAAAATCGAGAGGATTACCGAATACTTGGACCGAGTGCTCAGCAACTCATTGGAATACGATGAAGCTAGAGATCCAGGTCAGATAGCGAGTTGCGATCTCACTAGGTGCGTTGCCGATGCGTTAGAGTACTCGTCCCACGTCGATACCAGTCGACTGGCGCTTCGTGTGCCAGAGACTGAGTTGCTTGTTCGTGCCGATCCAACTCTCACCACGGAGTTGTTTATCAGTCTTATTTCCGGGACGCTCGCACAAACGCCGCCCGAATTCTCGGTGGCTTGCAACCTACACGTTCAAGATCAAGACGTTCAGTTCTCGCTGGTTCACGACTTGATCGAAACAAGTAGTGACAGAAGTTCAACGACGTCCAGTTTTCACTTTGCTAAGCTTGCCGAGTTCGCCGCATTGCATGGCACCGATTTTTCTGTGACGCATGCTGCGGGCGGAAAGGCTGTTGCCATAGAAGTTTCATTCCGGCGAGCAAGCGTTTGAATTTCAGATCGGCCTGATCTGGTATTCCCTCAACATTGTCGTGGCACGCCAAGCTCCGAGTATTCGCGCGGGTACACTTTCCCGAATCCTCAGAGTTCGGCGAGACAGTGATGGTGCGAGTTATCGTATGCGATGAATTGGTTCGGTGCGAAGTCGCCGAGCCCGAACGTCCTGGTTGGGTGTTCCACTATGCCGCGTCGCCGGACGTTGCCTTGTTTGAACTTTCTACGGGCAGGTTCGACGCGGCGGTTTTCTTGCTGCTTCGTATCGAGAAAAACCTGTTAGAACAGGTCGAACTTCTCGCGGCAGATACCGGGACACCGGTCTTAATCGTGGCGAAGAACCCCGATACCGACCGTCCGCGTTTGCAAAGCGAATTCGTCAAGGTCATTCCCCTCGAGGGAGCGTCCGTTGCGCCGGCCGAGTTGCTAGAGAAACACTTGAAGGTCAGTCGCGACGCAGCAAGATCGGCAGGTGTGGTAACCAAGCAAAGAGCGACTGGCTACGACGTCCCGCGAGACAAAGGAGTGGCCACGCGGCGGTTTTCACAGCGTCTCGTTAGCTTGGCCCTGCTAATAGCGATCGGGATTTTCTTCTACTCGGTTTGGGACGCTAGGCTTCGCTACGTGGGCTATGGCGAGACTACTGGGCGACTAATTGATGTCCAGCCGCCGATCAAAGGCACAATGCAGGGACTTTGCGTTGCTGTTGGAAGTCGAGTGAAGCAGGGTGATCTGTTATTCAGCATTCGTAGCGATGAGTTGTTGGCTGAGAGTGAGCGGCTTACGAAACAGCGTGCGATCGTGTGTGCGGAAAGGGCATTCAAGCTTGCAGAGACTGAAGCAAGGCGAACTACCCGTAGCGCGGAGCAGCTTCGTTATCAGGCTGAGTTCAACTCGGCTTGGAGTGACCTGATTCAACAGCAGGCCAAGCTGTCGGTGCTCGAAGAAAAAGGCAAAATGCAAGCATCGCTCGCTCGAACCGACGCTGCGCCGCTACAAGATCTCAAACGCACGGTAATCAGAGAACGATTCTATCGTGACAGTTTGGCCCAAGAGCTAAAGGGGTTGGTTGCGCTGCGCGAGCGATCGCAGATCGCGGTGTCTACTGAGTCTGACACCCAAATCGCGGCAGTATACGACGCGAAAATCTCCGCCATCGACAGTGATTTGGCGACAATCGGGGATCGACTAAGCAGATGCCAAGTTCGTGCTCCCGTGAGTGGTGTCGTCGTACGTCGCTACGAGTTCGTCGGCGAAGCAGTCGATGAGACTTCCCCCGTGGTAACTCTGCTCGAAGATGATTCGCTAACGATCGACTTGTACTTGTCCAGCAAGGAGCTGAATCGCATCCGCGAGAATCAAGACGCAAACGTGTTCATTTCGTCGACCGGGCAGAGATGCGTTTGCCAAGTGGTCAACGTCGATCCGCAGCTTCAACACCCTCCGGCGAATTTGCAGAACTTCTTTTGGAGTGGAAGAAAACTCGCACTCATTCGACTCAGGCCTGACGCTTCCGCCGCAGAAGGGCTGGCCAAGTTACCTCTGTCCTCAACGGTTGTGATGAAACGCACGTGGACTTCGGCGATTCGTGACAGCGAATTTTCAAGCCTATGGGCCACGACGTCCAGCCACTGGTCTTTCAAGACACGACCAGCTACGCGGGATTGAGTGTTAGCCGATGCGACAATTCAATGCACAGTATGGACGGTTTTGGCACATTCCCCTGAGGCCCGAGGATTCGTGCCTATGCGAGAGCGTCTCTCTTGATCGATTCAGTCGCGCACACGTCGTCCTTACCGCATCGCGACGTTCACGATTGGCATCCGGTGTGCCGGGGATATTGGAAGTTCTAGGGCAGAATACAAGCCTAGGCTTCATCGCCGTGGAAGTTACCTCCGTGTCAACTTCAACCACCCCAATCGAAATGCGATGCAGCACTTCCGGGGCGTACGAACAGTTGTTGGCATCGCCGATTGTCGCGGCAACATACGAATCGGGAGTCACTCGGTGGCCCGTTACTCCGACCGCTATTCGCCTAGGTTTAGCCAGCGGTGCGTTAACTCGTGCACACGAAAGTCAGTTGGTCGTCTGTCCGCATTGCAGAGATCTACCAAACCTATCGGTCGGCTGTGGTGTGTGTGGATCGTCGGATGTAACGGAGCAAACGTTAATTCATCACTATCGTTGCGCGGCAGTCGCGCCGCAGTGCGAATTCCAAGATGGCGACACGATCGCATGTCCAAAATGTAGTGCCCGAGATCTTGTTGTGGGCGTTGACTTTGAGTTGCTCGCGGGTCGCCAGGTCTGCTGTCGGTGTGGTCACAAGATGGACGAGGTTGAACTGTTTGGCCACTGCATCGGCTGTAGTACTACATTCTCACCAAGGGATGCCCCAACCGTTCGGCTTCCCACGTACAGAACTCGATCGTTTAACTGGGAGCGAATCTCCGAATGGCGCCGAGTGGACACGCATTGTATTGCTGCCCCGGTTGGTAGAGAGCAAACTTCGTCACTTCAGCCGCAACCGTAATGTCCGAAGTTTTGCATTGGCTGTTCAGCCTTAATCCGGAGCGACTTTGGGCACTGTTTGGAGCAACGTTGCTCATCGATGGTGCTCGATACACAGCCTTGAAGCTATTTGTTTGTGTCTTCTGGGAGAGCTTGTCGGGCGTTTGGCGTTATCGAGCAGAATCCACTGAGCCGTTCTTGCCGACCGTTGCGGTGTTGCTTTCTGCCTACAACGAGGAGGATACGATTCGGGCAACGGTGGAGTCTATTGTCGCGACCTATCCCAAACTAGAGATTATCGTTGTCAACGATGCTTCCACTGATCGTACGGCGAAGATCCTCGAAAAACTGCAGGAACAATACGGCTTTATTAGGTCACTCAGTCGCCCGCAACGTGGCGGCAAATCGTCTTCGCTAAATCTAGCTCTAAACTACACGTCAGCCGACGTACTCGTAATCGCGGATACAGATTCTCACTTGCGTAGCGACGCGATCTATCGCATCGTCCAGCCATTTCGAAATCGATGGGTTGGCGCCGTTTCGGCTACGCTTCGTGTTCGGAATCCGTTTGAAAGCATCGTAACTTGGTGCCAAGCATTCGAGTATGCCAACAGCATTTTCATGGGACGGCAACTTGCCGACAAGTTTGACATGTTGGTTGTTGCTTCCGGTGGCTTTAGTGCATTTCGAAGCGCAGCGGTGCGTTCCATTGGCGGTTGGGACGTGGGGCCAGGTGAAGATGGGGATCTCACACTACGCCTGAGAAAAGCCGGCTATAGAGTTGCGTTCGAACCGCATGCTTACGGCTTCACAAACGTGCCCGCGACGCTTCTGAGCTTCCTCAAACAACGTCGCCGATGGAATCGTGGCGCCGTCCGTTACAAATGCCGCAAGCACGTCGACTTGGCATTCTTCTGGTACGGCAATTTTCGCGTTAGTAATCTCTTGTGCTTGATGAACTGCTGGTTCTTTCAGATCTTTTGCACCTACTCGATTTTCCTTTATTGGATATCCCTAGTGCTGCAAACACCGCAAGATCTACTGTGGCTGACCACTGCGACGTATCTCATCGTGTTTGTACTCCACCTATTCCAATCCTTATTGATACTGGCACACAGTCAACACTTCTATGAAGATCTAATCATCTGCCTGATCATTCCCGTGATCCCGTTCTTCAATGCTTGCCGCAAAGTCGTTCGACTAGTTTCAATCACTGAGGAGTTTTTGCTGCGAAAGTCATATGACGATAATTACGTACCCTCACACGTCCGCAGTGCAACATGGCACTGGTAAAAAGCAAGAAGACATACGACGGCCAGGCCGGTTCAGGTACCAGCGTGAAAGTGACATTGTCAATTCCATATCCGCCAGCATTCTGACCTGCACTCAGTAGGCGAACACTCAGTTTCACGGAAGTCGCGTCATTGAGTTCATCGAACTGAAAGCTCGTTGCGGAACCACGACCTTCGGCGGTACCAACCGGAAGTGTCAGTGACTGAATCAGGTCACCGCTTGGTCGCGTCAATGTGATGAGGAACTCTTCGCCCAGGTCTACGTCCCAGATTTGACCTCCGACTGATGAAAGCGGCTGGAGCGATTTTGTGGCTAACTCCCAGACCATGGCTACATCTAGGTTATTCGTCGCGCCTTCTTCGGTAATCTTAGGGCGACGTAACAGCCACTCCCCGCCTGACACGCTGGTGTCCAAGTCTGCGTCGTCTTCAACGCTTCCAAGTGTATACGCGTTGATCGAGTCGCTACCGCGCTGCTCAAGCCTTGCCGGAAAGTCGATCAGGCCATCGGCGTCTACATCCACGCCGAACCGGTAGGTAACACCACCAACCGTTCCCGCGGGAAACACGATGTTGTCTTCAAATGTATCCGTCGCGGTAGGCTCAAAATCAATAGTCGCTGAGTTGGCAACACTGACGAACGCCATTACCCATACGAGGGTCGAAATCCTTGTCTTCTTCATTAGCGAGTCCTTCACGATATCCATTGCACTAGCACCGAGTTGCTCAGTCTATCGCGCATTGATCGAAAGAAAAGCAAGTTAGAAGACACAGCATGAATTTCGATTCGCACGGAAATTGATGCATATCTTCGGTGAGAAGTGGACAAGCCTCCGCAAATGCGATCGTACTTGAGCTGTAGGTTCGGGGCGACTCAAACAGAAATAGGCGTCTTTTCAAAGGGGATTCCAGATTCGAACTTCTTACCTGACTCAAACAACAGCGCATATTTAGCTGATTATTACAAGGCGCCGACTCTACCAGCACCGTGCGCGCTGCTGGACTGAATTCCCCACCCAAAAGCCCTACTACAACTCTCGCCTTGGGACGTGAAAAAATGAATAAGCCGAGTCTCTCTGCTCGAATTTCGCCCATCATGGAACAACTAGAGGATCGTATTCTGTTCGATGCAGTCCCAGGTTCCGCGCTGTTGCTTCCGGAAGGATTTGACGCTGCGTCGAGCGAGTTGCCGTCTCTTGATGTTGGAGTCGCCGACGCAACTCAACAAGACATGCCAACGCAGTTGATTCTGGTCGACCAGGATGTTGAGGATGCCCATCTGCTAATTGCGGAGGTCACGGCAAAAAGTGATGTCGCGTACGAGATTCGCTTGGTTTCGAACTCAGAGGACGGCGTCTTGCAGGTGACGGAGATACTGCAGCAATCTCGAAGTCGCTACCAAGCAATTCACATTCTTTCTCACGGCTCCGAAGGAGAAGTGGCATTGGGTAGTACTTCACTATCGATCCACAACCTGAAGGGTTACGCCGGAGAGATCGCATCGTGGGATCAAAGTCTGACCTCGGATGCAGACATACTGTTTTACGGTTGCGAGTTGGGCGCAAGCCAAGACGGAAGAGATCTCCTAAGTTTGTTTGGCGCGTTGTCGGGGACGGATGTCGCGGCGTCTGATGACTTGACTGGGGCGACGAATCAGGGCGGGGACTGGGACCTCGAAGTCAACGTAGGCAATGTCGAAACAGTAGCTCTGTCGTCCGCGAGCTATGCAGGAACTCTCAACCTTCCACCCGCCGTCAACATCGATGCTGATAACAGCGGTGTGAATCCTGGAACGTTCAGCCAAGCGGGAATCACCAGCCAGAGCAACACGGGTGAAATAGTAGCGGGTACGCTGGGCGACGGCGAATCGGTCGCAGCAAGCTTTACGGTCGCTCGTGGCGTTCAGGTGGGAGCCAGCGACGAAATTGTTGTTGATGTTGTCGTGCCAACAGATGACACGATCGAAATCGCGTTGCAGGATGACGGCGTGTCGCCTGAAGCGAGTGAAGGTGTTCGTGTCGGCGTGGATATCAACCCGGCAGCGAATACCAATATCACGCAATGGCTATTTCGGCCGTCTCAAAATGTTGCCATGAAAGCCGGCAAGCTGACCGTTTTTTTTGAAGGCGAAATGACGCTGCATGATCCGGACAATCAGATTTCCAGTGACGGTGACGGCGACTCGGTGCTAACGACCGACGCTTTGACCTTTGACGATGCGATCGCGGCGGGCGACGCAACGTGGTGGCTGGAATTGAACAATCCGTACGGAACCTTGGATTTTCTATTTGAGGGCGAAAACGACGGCACTGCCTTTGAGTCGCCAACGTTTGAAATTCAGGCGGTGATGGAATCGATTGGCTACACGGCAGGAACGTACACTGAGAACGATCCGCCTATCACAGTCGCCGACGACGTGGTCGTCACTTTCCCCGATAGCAATAGTACCGGCGACCTAGGGCAGTTGCGGCTGAGTCTTAGCTTTCCAGATGGCGACGAAGAAGTGATCACCATCATGGGAGAGTCGTTCCCCGCGCGTACTGGCACCGGGACCTTTGCCATAGCTGGCTCGACGTTCAACGTTGGACGCCATGGATCCAGTGGAACTGGTGGATTCACGATCACCAAATCGGGCGGTCGCATTACCTTGGCGGAAGCCGAGCAAATTTTTGAGTCCGTTCAGTATTCGCATACCAGCGAGCATCCGGCGGACGGCATCCGCACCGTCGGTTTCCAAGTGCTAGACGTGGCGAGCAACAACGGTCGTGATTACAGCCGTGTTGCCAATGCTGTAATCAACGTCGTATCTGTGAATGACGTGCCTGTGGCCGTTGACGATGGCGATATTCTGGTTTCCCCAGGTGTGTCGACAGTGATCGACCCCGTTGGCATTAACGACATCGATGTTGATCTGGATCCGCTGAGGATCGTCAGCGCTAGTTCGCCTGACGGTACCGTCGTGATTCAGCCCGACAACACGTTGGTGTTTACGCCGGACGCGGGCTTTAGTGGCTCAAGTTCTGTGAGCTACACGGTGTCTGATCCGTTTGGAGCGACGTCGACGGCCAGCATCATCGTTTCAGATTCGGCAACGAACCGAAAACCGGAAGCCGGCAACGATCAAACGCAGGATGTTGATGAAAACCTGCCAGGTGGAACCGTTGTCGCGACGTTTGGAGCTAGTGATCCGGACGGTGATCCGCTCGTATCTAGAATCATCAAAGACACATCGAACGGACTGTTTGTTGTCAGTGGCGACAATCTGATCGTGCGTCCCGGCGCCGCAATGCCCGACTTCGAATCCCTGGGCGATCGCAGTTGGCAAGTCACCGTGCGTGTGACCGATCCCAAAGCGGACACCGACACCGTGACCGTGACGATCGACTTTGAGGACATTTTTGAAGAGATATTCCTCAACAACGGGAACAACAACTATATAGACCGTGGTGACCAGGGTGATACCGTCATCGGACTTAATGGCGATGACACGATTCAGGGTGACACTGGCGAGAACCGCTTGTACGGCGATTCGCCGGTTGAGATCACGCCCAGCGACCTGGACTGGGATGAGGAGTCGCCTGAAGGCACTCTGTTGGCGACTTTGACGGCGAGGGGAACTTCGGGATCGATCACATTTAGCGTGCAGGATGATCCGGATGCATTGCTGGAAGTCGTCGGAAATGAACTGCGTGTCCGCACTGGCGCGCAGTTGAATGACGCGGATTTTGAGAAACTGTTCTACAGCTTCTCCTTGGGCGTTACCGACGACATCGCGACTCACATCAAACCGTTCACGGCGAACCTGTTTGATGTGAAGGAGACGCTCAATCCGACAAGCCACTACACCGACCGGGGCAATGCGGGTGATAACATCATCGGTAACAATGCCAGCCAGGTTCTGACTGGGGACTCGGGCGATGGCATCGTCGATGGTGGAGGCGGAAACGACAACATCCGCGGTGGTTTAGGCGCGGATGAGCTATACGGTGGATCAGGTAACGACAACGTCTACTACGATCCGGCTGATACTGTCATTGATGGTGGCTCAGGGACTGACGCGCTGCGGGCCGACAGTGGTTCGCCAGCGATCAACTGGGTTACGACCGACTTCCGGAACTTTGAAGACTACGTTGGATCTGCATTCGATGATGTCGTAGACGACACAGCGGACAACACGAGCGACGATTTCTTCATGGGGGATGGTAACGACATTGTTCGGGCCGGTGCCGGGAACGATCGGCTTTACGGACAAGATGACAACGACGACCTGGACGGTGGGGCCGGCAACGACCAGTTGTTCGGTCAGGGTGGCGACGATCTCTTAAAAGGCAATACCGGCAACGACACGTTCTACGGTGGAGTCGGTGCGGACACGTTCATTGGTGGTGCAGGCAACGACAACATCACCGACTTCAACCTGCAGGAAGACACGTCCCTCGATGCTGGCTCGGGCGATGATTCGGTCACGATTCGCAACAGCATCGTGGTCGGCACATTTGATCTTGCCTCGTACAACGTGGAAAACGTTTACGGGACGACTTTGGAAGCCGACAGCGTCTACGACGGTTCTAACGTCACCGGATTCAATGTGAATATCTGGGGCGGCGAGGGGAACGACACGATCACCGGCAGTGAACAGGACCTCGATAACCTGCGCGGTTACGACGGTGACGATGTGATTGTAGGTGGTGGCGGTCGAGACTACATCTATGACGGACTGGGTGCCGACACGTTGATTGGCGGCGCCGGAAATGACCAGTTCATTTTGTCGGACAACGACAACACGATCGAGGGCGGAGCCGGCAACGACACCGTGTCGGTTGCGACGGATGGTGTCCCCGTCAACATCGACATGGGTGCGACTAGCGTCGAGTGGATTAACACCGACATCAACGGCAACAGCGGCGCCAACAACGCGACCCGAGGATCTGGCGACGACACTTATGACGCGGCAACGCAGACTTCTGCGGTACGGATCTACGCGGGCTATGGCGACGATACGCTAGTTGGTAGTGCCCAGAACGATATCCTCGATGGTCAGGCAGGCGACGACAAAATCAGTGGCGGCGCGGGTAACGACAACATCTCCGGTGATGCCGGTGCCGATACGATCGACGCAGGAGACGGCAACGACACGATCAACAATGTCAGCTTTTCAGATGGCGATATCGTCGTTGGTGGCGATGGCTTCGACATCATGAGCGTTGCGGCGCAGGAGATGAACGCCAATGCTGCCGGTTTCGGGCTGACGTTTGATATGAACGCGCTGGAGATCGAACAGATTACCAGCGGAGCGGGCTTGGTTGGCGATGATGTCTTTGATGCGACCGGCAAGACAGATCAACGAATCATCATCTATTCCGGAGCTGGAGAAGACCAGATTTTCGGTTCGGAATTGAATGATGACCTGCGTGGTCAGGACGAAGATGACCTGATTGAGGGCAACGGTGGGAACGACCGTCTGGAAGGTTCGCGTGGCGATGATATCGTGCGCGGCGGCGACGGCAACGATACGCTGTACGGCGATTTCCAACTCACCAACAACACCATTTCAGAACCGCGCCAGGGCAACGACGTCCTGGAAGGAGGCGCAGGTAACGACTCGCTTGTCGGTGGCGGTGGAGATGACCGACTGGCAGGTGGCGAAGGCAACGACGTCATCCGAGGTGACTACGGCGTCGATACGGCTGTCTTCATCGGGAACTTTGCTGACTACACACTCACCCAATCCAATACGAATCTAGTCGTCGCCGATTCAGTATCTGGCCGAGATGGCAGTGACGCGGTTCAGATTCGCAACGTCGAATTTCTTGAGTTTGCGGATCAAACCGTCGCAATGGCGGATGTTGTGCAAATGCGCGTGGACATTGGCAGCAATTCGTTCGCCGTATTTCGTATCAATGAAGACGCGGCAGCTGGTGACAGCGCCGGTGTGGTGCAGCTGAACAGTCCGCTGGCCGGAACGGAATCGTGGAGCCTGACTTCGAACGCCGGAGGACGGTTCGCGATCGACTCGGGCACCGGCGAGTTGACCTATACAGGCAACGGCAGCCTTGAAGGGGATACAACCAATGGCGTTCTGGGCACATCCGGCTATTCACCTCATGTTGTTACCGTTCGCGTGACCGACGGAGCAACAACACTGACTCAGCAAGTCTCAGTGCAGTTCATTGATGTTGCCGAATCGATCAACGTTACCGGAACCCACTACAACCTTGGAGTCGGTAGCGACACCTTGGTCGGCAACGCGAACAACAACACCATCCTGGGCGATTATGGTGACAACACGATCGAAGGCAACGCCGGCAGCGACAACCTGCAGGGTTACGCGGGCAACGACACCATCCGTGGCGGCGACGGTAACGACAGCATCAGCGGGCACGGTGGTGCTGACCAGTTGGAAGGTGGTATAGGCAACGACAACATCGCCGGGCACGCTGGCAACGATACGCTGCTGGGTGAAGGCGGCAACGACAACCTCAACGGCGGCAGCGGCGACGACGTGCTCAATCAGGGAACCGGAGGTGGCACGCTAACCGGTGGCGCAGGTGCCGACACATTCATCGGCGGTGGAGCCGGCAATGACTACGTTGCGGACTACAACCCGATCGAAGACGTCTCGATCACCAACATCGGCGGTGGCATCGATACGCTTGGCTACGACGTGGCTCATCCAGGCATTAACATCGATGACACCATCTTTGGTGGCGAGTTCGAGCGTGTGCGGGGAACCTATCAGGACGATATCATCGACTGGTCGGCCCAAACGGACGCGGGAACAGTCATCTACGGGTGGTCGGGCGATGACACTATCACCGGTACCAGATTGGGTGACTCGCTAATTGGCGGCGAAGGCAACGATAACCTCTCCGGCGGCGACGGCAACGACATCATCTACGGCGGCAACGACCAGCACGGCAGAGACAACAGCGGTGGCGGCGACGATGTGATTGATGCTGGAGCCGGAAACGACACGGTCTACGCGGGTCACGGTGACGACACAGTCACCGGTGGTGCTGGCGCCGACAACCTTCAAGGTCAAGGCGGCGACGATATTCTGATCGGCGGAGATGGCAATGATACGCTCAACGGCAGCGGCGGCAGCGACACGTTTAATGGTGGCGATGGAGCCGACAACGTTCAGAACTTCGAGCTGGGAATTGACGTTGGGCTGGTCTTTGACGCGGGCGCCGACGCGTTCATCGCGGGCACTCCGGGAGACTTAGATGGTGGTTCGGGTCGTGACACACTGTCATTTGTCTCGACAGATCAATCGATTCATCTCGACTCGACACAGATTGATTTCGAGGTAATCAGCACGTGGAGCGGCGACGATATTCTTGACGGCAGCAACGTACTGGATACGTCCGTCAGTTTCTTAGCCCGAGATGGCGACGACATTCTGATCGGCAGCCAGTTTGGCGACAGTCTCAACGGTGGCGACGGAGCCGATACGATTAGCGGCGGTGACGGCGGCGATGCCATTTATGGCGGTCTGGGCGCGGACAGCCTGAGTGGTGGCGCAGGTAACGATCGCTTCTTCCAGTATAACAACACCGATACGCTGCTCGACGGCGGCACCGGCTACGACTATGTCCGTGTTGATCCTCGTTCGGGTGGCGTCACCATCGACATGACGGCTCAGGGTATCGAAGTGATTGAGCTTGCTCGATCCAGCGGCATCCCCAGCTACGAAGCGACCGGTAACGATGTCTTCGACGCCACTGACAAGGTCGATTTCGCAGTCAACATTCAGGCCGGAGCCGGAAACGACATCCTGATTGGCGGCCAACTAGGTGATGCGCTAAATGGCAACGAGGGCGACGACCAAATCACCGGTGGCCTTGGCAATGACAACATGACTGGTGGCGAAGGAGTCGACAGCTTCGATGGTGGCGACGGCAGCGATACAGTCAACGACTATGAAGCCGGTGAATCGATCAATATGGGTGCTGGACGCGATACGGTGCGCACCGCCACAGACTCAGCCGACGTCAACATTGACCTCAACGTCACCGGCATCGAGATCTTCACCGGTGGTTACGGCGATGACGTGATCGACGGCAGCGGCCAGTCTGAAAACCTGAGCATCAACGGCAACTTTGGTAACGACACAGTTTTTGGCGGTTCGGGCAACGATGTCATCACGATGACGTGGGGCAACGATTCCGTTGATGGTGGAGGCGGCAGTGATCGCGTGATCCTGCAAGGTCGGCAGGACGACTATATCATCACCGACAACGGCAACAACTCCTTCACGATCATAGATACGGTTGAAGGACGTGACGGTACCGACATTATCAAAGACGTCGAGTTGGTCACATTTAGTGGCGGAGGCGGCACTGTTTCGCTAGTCGAAGCCGTCACTGAAATCACTGTCGAAGGCGACGACGTGTTGCGGGGCGGCGAAGGCAACGACGAGCTATACGGTAACGGAGCCAACGACCTGCTGATCGGTCAGGATGGCGACGACATTCTGACTGGCGGAACGGGTGCTGACACTCACATCGGTGGCGACGGGCAGGATACGTCCGTCTTTATCGGCGACTTTGCCGACTACGTCATCACCGACAACGGCGACGGAAGCCTGACGGTTCAGGACACAGTCGCCGGTCGGGACGGCACAGACATTGTCTTCTGCGATGTGGAAGACATGCAGTTCGCCGATCAAACCGTGCAGACAATCGACTTCCACACCGAACCGGCGATCGTAACTACCAGCGGCTCGTCGACGACCGCGACTGAAGGCACTGTTCACGAAAACGATTTGGCCGGTCAAATCAACGAAGCGGGTACCGGTGAGACGCTTGTCGGCAACTTCACGATCATTCGTCCGAATGGCCTGGAAACGATCGAGTTCACCAGTGACACCGGCACGGTATCGTTCACCGAAGCCGAACTGCTCGATTCAGTCAACAACCCGCTGACGATCAACAGCAGCATTGGCTCGTTGGTGATTACGAGCTACGCCCCGGCGACTCTGCTGGTCAACTACGAGTACACGCTGTCCGGTTTGCAGGATCACGAAGCGCTGGGCGCGATTCAGGATTCGATTCATGTCAGGACGATCGAGCCGGCGGCCAGTGCGAGTGATGAAGCGACCGGTGTGCTGCGGTTCGACATCATGGACCTTGACCCGGATCGCGACGGCGTTGGCAACTTCCAAGACGTCGACGACGACAACGACGGGATCATCGATGCAATTGAAATCGGCACTTTCGGAGTGGCCAACTCGATTGATTCGGCATCTGGATTGTATGGAACGGGAGGCGGTTTCCTGACAGCTACAGCGGGGCTGACACCGACCGCAGGTACGCAGCAACTGCACTTCAATAGCAACGTTACAGCAGGTCAGTCTGCCAGTCGTTGGTGGTTGTCAGATGAGACGTTTCAAGCTGGAACGTACGAAGTCAGCATTGACGTCGGTAACTTCAACAACGCTCCGTTCCCGACAACCGTGTTTGCCGGTTTCCGCTCCGGGACGACGACTACCGATGCCGGAACTGCGGTGACGCCGGCAATGTCGTCCGAACCGATACCCGCCAGCGGTGTCTACGAAACCTGGACTTATAAACTGGTCATTCCAGCCGGTGATCCACTGATTGGACAGACGATCGGTTTTGAACTCGGACTTATCGGCAATGCCACCAGCGCCAACATGGCATTTGACAACCTGCGATTCACTGTTTCGCAAAGCCCGGGTGATTCCGACGGTGACGGCGTATCAGACCACCTGGACATCGACAGCGACAACGATGGCATCACCGACAACGTGGAAGGTCAATCGACAGCGCGCTACGTGTCTCCATCCGGATTGGGCGGTACCGCTGACTTCCGTGACCTCGATGGCGATGGCCTGGATGATGTCTACGATCCAACCGACAATTCGACACAAGTCGTCAATGGCAACTTTGCCGGCAACGCTGACGGCTGGACTCTGACTGGTAATTCCCGCTACACCGGCGATCGAATCAACTTCAACTGGTCGAACTTAATGCCCAACGGCGTGGTCAGCCAGACGGTCGATACCGTCCTGGGCGAAACGTACACGGTCAGCTACGACATCTGGGCCAACGGTGTTGCCAACGTGGATGCAGCGATGCGAGCCGAAGCCTGGGATGGCATCACACAGCTGGCCGTCGATGACGGTACTGTTCAAGTACAGGAAGGCGTGCAAACTTTCACGCTGACGTTTACAGCACAAAGCGCCGAAACCGAACTACGATTCACGGACATTTCGCCGACCTCCAACGGCATTGATCTGAATTTGGACAGCGTCCGCATCGTCAACGATGCGTTTGGCTATTCGATCACGCCGGTCGATAGCGACAGCACCATGCCGGGCTCCGACCGAGTCGCTGACTACTTGGACACCGACAGCGACAACGACGGCATCAGCGACACGGCTGAAGCCGGCCACGGCGTCGCACAAGCCACCATTGACTTGCACAACGATGCTGATGGTGACGGGTTGATGGACGAAGTCGAAGGCGCTGACGCCAACGATGGTTTCGTTGTCAATGATGAAAACCGCGGTGCGACTTTGATTGCACTGCTGGATTCAGACGGCGACCTGGGTGGCGACCCAACAACCGCGATCACGCTTGATATCGACGCGGACTTCCGCGAAGCCATCGACACCGATCGTGACAACGTTCACGACGAAGCGGACATCGACGACGACAACGATGGCATTCTGGATGTCGTCGAAGATGCTGGAGGCCTTGCGGGCGAAGAGTACTTCCTGAACGCGGATCAGAATAGCCCGAATTACATCGTCAGCAGTATCTACGATGCCAATCACAACACGCCCGCATTGGATAGTCCTCAAGGCTGGTCTGCGGGTAACGGGCAACTAAACCAGAATCAGTTCATCGGCATGATGTTCGATGAGCCAAGTGCAATCACCAGCGTTACAACTCAAGGACGAGCCAACCATAATCAATGGGTGACGTCTTACAAATTGCAAGGCACCAAGGACGGCACGACTTGGGTCGATATCGACGGCGGGGCGATCTTCAGTGCAAACAACGATCGCAATACAAAAGTGACCAACATGGTCGCCGATACCGGCAATGACTGGATCGGCCTGAGAATCAATCCACAGTCATATACCGGCTACATCTCGATGCGGTTCGGCTTTGACTTGAAAGTAGCGCCAACCAACCCGGATTCCGATCTTGACCGTGACAATGACGGGATTGTCGACCGCCTTGACATCGACAGCGACAACGATGGCATCACTGACAACGTCGAAGCTCAGTCAACCGCGAACTACATCGCACCCAGTGGAATCGGCGGAACCTCTGCATTTATCGATGGAAATCGTGATGGCCTTGATGATCGCTACGATAGCTCGCAGGTAGGCGTGGGACAGAACGCTGACGGTTCCTACACGCATGAAGGAAAGGGCTTGAGTCCAGTTGATACCGATTCCAGACTGGTATCGGAAGGTGATGAAGTCGCTGACTATCTCGATCTCGATAGCGACGATGATGGAATCAGCGACCAAGCCGAATCAGGAATGGCGGCAGCGACATCCAACGATGACAGCGATCAGGACGGTTTGCTGGATGACTACGAAGGCACCAATGCGAACGATGGCTTTGACGTCAATGACGAAAACCGCAATACAACTTCGATCGCATTGGCAGATTCAGACGGAGACTTGAACTCTGAAGGCACTAACGCATTGCCACTAGACGTCGACAGCGACTTCCGCGAAGCACTGGACACAGATGGCGACAACGTCCGCGACGAAGTCGATGTTGATGATGACAACGATGGCATTCGAGATACCGATGAAATGGATGTTGTTGCGGTTAGTCCGACTTCCGGAAACGAAGGTGAATTCGTTTTAGATGACACAATCAATCGAGTGGTATTCAGTGGCAGCGGCATAGGTAGTTCATCCTCGGAATGGAGCTTCAGCGAGAACGCAACTGTTGGGACCACTCGAACGTTTACATTCGACGAAGCCGTCGAGCAAGTTGATCTACAGTTCCGCAGCATCAACAGGCAGACTGTGCTTGGCAACTTCACGGTTGCTTACGACGACGGGACCATTGTCACCAATGTGGACCTGCAAATCATTGACGATCCTGCTGTGGCTGGCGGGCAGAACGGATTCTTGTTGCTTGAACGAACCGTCGTCGGTTCGACCATCGCTATCGACAACCCGGAGCCATCCAACAGTAACAACCAAGCTTATGGACGAGTTCAACTGCTGGGGCTAGATCCTGACAAAAAGATCAAATCCGTATCGTGGGAGATAATTGCATCGAGCTTTCCCAATAGCGGCCTGGTCAGGCTTGAGGTAAGAGGAGATCGCGACACAGATCGTGATGGATTTGTCGATCGACTTGATATCGACAGCGACAACGATGGCATTACAGACAATGTGGAAGCTCAATCGACGGCACATTACATTGCGCCAAGCGGAGTCGCAGCAACTATCGAGGACAATAACCGCAATGGTTTGGACGATCACTATGATGATACGCAGGCGGCTGTCGGTCAGAACGCAGATGGATCATACACGCATGCTGGAACGGGGCTAACGCCAGTCGATACGGACGGCGACGGCACGTCTGATCACCTTGATCTCGACAGCGACGACGACGGCACGTTTGACATTGTCGAGGCGGGCTATGCTCCGGAAGATGCCAACAACGATGGCCGCGTTGAATTCAACGACAACGGCACGGCGGGTATCTCAGATGACTTCATGAACGACGCCGATGCCGACGGTTTGGCCGATGAACTCGAAGGCACAAGCTTGAATGATGGCTTTGATGTCAACGACGAAAACCGAGATGCAACTTCAATCTCGCTACCCGACAGTGATGGTGACCTAAACGCCGCCGGGACCAATGCGATCGCCTTGGATATCGACAGCGACTTTCGAGAAGCCCTCGATACTGATGGCGACAATGTTCACGACTTAGTCGACATCGACGACGACAACGACGGCATTCTGGATGTTGATGAATCTACTATTGTCTGGATTGCCCCAGACACATCGACGACTTTTGTCCAAGGTGTTGATTACCAGGATGGCGACACCGGTGAGCATTTCCTTCTATACGTTGCGGACGGAATTGATGCGAGATTTGGAGAAACTGGCAGCCGAAAGTTTGTCTCCGCCGATTTTGACGGCACCAATTGGTTCTATCAACTGAACAACAGCACTGGTACGCGAAAGCAGTTCACTCCCATTGCTTCCGACTTGCTGATTGCCACCGTCCAATTGGGCGTTGGCGGCGGAAATCTCGCTGCAACGGCTTTTGATTTCACAGGTGCGAACGCAAACGGGATTTCATATGTCCACGGGATCGCCGTCGCACCGAATTATGGCGGGCTAACGATTACCGAAAACTTCTTTGCCGGCACGAATGATCCTGGCGAAATCACAGTGACTGGTTCTTTCTCTGACCAACAGAGCGTAATTGCAAATCTCGACTCCGACGGCGATGGCGTCCACAACGCGAAAGACTTAGACAGCGACAACGATGGCATCACTGATAACGTTGAAGCCCAGTCGACCGCAAACTACATCGCGCCGAGCGGTTTGGGAGGCACAGCCGCGTTTACTGACGCGAACCGAGATGGTTTGGATGATCGCTATGACGACTCCATGGCTGGAGTTGGACAAAACGCAGATGGTTCGTACACGCATATGGGCAAAGGACTTTCGCCTGTTGATTCCGATGCGTCAACGAATGCGGCTGATGGCGTTGCCGACTACCTTGACCTCGACAGCGACAACGACGGTTTATTTGATATCGTCGAAGCAGGTTACGGTTCAGCCGATGCCAACAACGATGGTCGCGTTGACTTGAATGACAACGGCACTGCTGGCGACACGTCCGATGACTTCATGAACGACGTCGATGGAGACGGCCTCGCTGACGAACTCGAAGGGGGCAACACCAATGACGGATTCGTTGTCAACGATGAAAATCGCGATGCAACTTCAATCGCATTGCCCGACAGCGACGATGATCTAAACGCCGCCGGTACCAATGCCATCGTCCTAGGTATCGATAGCGACTTCCGCGAAGCTCTCGATTCTGACGGCGACAATGTCGCCAACGAATTTGACATTGACGATGACAATGACGGCATTCTGGACGCAGTTGAAACACCGCGATCCAATTTGAATACCGACACGAATCAGGCGTCTGTATCCACCTTCAATGGGTACTTGGGCAATGACTCGGTACGGGCCGAAATCACGGCGACATTTTCCGGTGGAAACACACACTCTATGTGGACTAACGGAAGATACTCGTTCACTGAAAACAGATCTGGCGTCTTGGAGTTCACTTCAAGCATTCCGTTGTTCGACATTGAGATTGAGATCAATGGACTCGTCAGTAACTCCGGAAATCCAACATATCACGACAGCGTGATTCGTAATTTTACCGTGGAACTCGCTGACGGCACGGTAATGTCCAACTTGGGGATTCAGCTTGATCCTTCCTGGACTCCTTCCGGGTCCACGATTGCCGAATTCGTTGTGACCACCGACGGCGGCTTCAACGCGATTCGGTCTGAACAGCATCAGTCTGGCGGCATCGTCGTCCTTGCAGATACCGCGTTGGAAAATGTCGTCTCGGGCGGTGGCATTGTGAAAATCAGTTACGAATACTTGGATGGAAATGTTGGGGCAGTTGCAGGCGGCCAATTGCGAGCCAACGTCCTTCCCGACAGTGATGGTGACGGGTTTTTCAATCATTTGGACATCGACAGCGACAACGATGGGATCACCGACAATGTCGAAGCTCAGTCAACCGCCAACTACATTGCTCCAAGCGGAATTGGCGGCACTGCAGAGTTCGTTGACGTGAATCGTGATGGTTTGGATGATCGTTACGACGATACGCAAGCTGGCGTTGGCAGCAATGCAGACGGATCATATACGCACATAGGAACTGGCCTCACTCCGGTTAACACCGATGGTGCATTGACGGGGGGGGATTCGATCGCCGACTATCTGGATGACGACAGTGACGCCGATGGGAATTCCGATCAGGAAGAATCTGGAATAGCTACTGCGACTTCGACAACCGACACCGATCAGGACGGGTTGCTGGATGACTACGAAGGCAGCGATGTTGAAGACGGATTTGACGTCAACGACGAGAACCTGAATTCGGCTGGAGACTTTGCACTACCCGACCTTGACGCAGACACGGATGCTGATGGTAGCAATGCGAATCCGCCGTCGACCGATCTGGACTATCGAGACGAAGACCAACCCGTTCCGGTTATTGACCTGAACAGTACGGCGAGTTTCGCGGATGCTGATCGCGACTTTTCTGCAACCTACACCGATGGCGATTCTCCCGTTCGACTTGCTGATGTCGATGGCGACTTGTTGGATATCACCGACGGGACTTTCCAATTGACTTTGGATGTCGCAAACGTCGCGGATTCTGGACACGAATTCCTGCACGTTCTGGATGGATTCAGCGACCACGCGATCGACTTGTCGCAAGCGTTGGCGTCTCCGCGTGTTGCAGCCTTCGGTGGATCGCTGATCAAGATTGAGTATGACGGAGTATCGTTTACGTTTACCAACAACTCGAGTGTTAGCACACAGATTCCTGACGCCGACCTCGACCTGTTGATTCGAGCATTGGCTTATGAAAACAAGTCACCGTTCGCCACGGAAACTCCGGATCGAACATTTACGTTCACTGGAACGAACGAGATTGGTGGAGTCGGTCCCTCAGCGGTAGCCACCATTTCAGTCGTCGCCGTCGATGATGCCCCGGTTATTGACCTTAACTCGGCAGCTTCATCCAGCGACAACGAGCGTGGGTATAGTGCAACTTTCGCTGATAACGGCCCTCCTGTGCACGTCGCCAATGTTTCGCTCACAGACATAGCCGCCTTTGGCGAAAACGACCTAGCTCAACTGACGATTGGCGTGAACCCAGCGTTGCTGCTCGATAATGGTTACGAATTCCTGCGGATCGACGGGATCGAATTCAATCTTGCCGTGGATGTCATTGATCCAAGGCAACTGACCGTCGGCAACACCCTGTTCGATGTCACCTACGACGGGGCAACTGGGCTATTCGCAATCGTCAACAATTCTCAAGTGGGCGGCGAACCAGAGCCCATGGACCAAGACGACTTGGAGACATTGATTCGAGGTGTTCAATACAGCAACTCTTTGCTGTTGCCGACCCCAGGTGAGCGAACCGTAGCGTTCACTCTTACCGACGCGGGAAGCAATGTGTCCGTACCAGCCGTGGCGACAGTCGACGTGCTCGTCCACGATACCGACCTTGATGGAGTCAGTGACGCCGTCGAAGACGAGGGCCCGAACGGAGGTGACGGGAACAACGACGGAATTAAGGATTCGACACAGTCTGACGTGAGTTCGATTCCTAACCCAGTGACCGGCGAGTACGTTACGATTCAAATTCAGAGTGCGGACAATTGCGAGCTGATTGCTGAAGCAGGCCATTTCCATGAAGACGATCTGCCGGTGCAGGATCCCGGTGCCGACTACTTCTTGGGGTTGACCGATTTCCGAGTTCGTTGTGATGCCCCAGGTGGCTCAACGACCGTTACTGTCTTTTACGATCAAGATTACAACACGGCTCAGTGGGACTTCCGTAAGTTCGATGGAACGCAGTTCTATAGTTTTGCGAACGAAGTAACGTACGGTACGGCCTCCAACGGCGAGCAGATCGTAACGACCGTGACTTATCAAATCACAGATGGAGGTGTGGGTGACGCTGATGGCGTCGCAAATGGCATCATTCATGATCCCGTTGGTCCCTCACTCGATACCGATGGCGATGGCGTACTCGACGCCGTTGATATTGATGACGACAACGACGGAATCATCGACCGTCGCGAGCCCGGTCAACTGCCTGACGCGGTGGCAAGCGGCGTTTCGGGAGCTTTCTCGGAGGACCAACTGTCATTTGATATCGAATCTGCTGACCCAGATGAACGCGGCGGAGACCACATTCTTAACGCTATCGAGATTGTTGGAAGTTCGAATCCTGCCCTCGATGGTCGATATGAAGATCTGATCATTCCAGATGGATTCGTTTCTGGTTTCTCTGTCGGTGGCGGACGGATCATCGAACAGGACGGCCTGTCGGTCGTAAGTGATTTCAACACAGACCCAGATAACTATGAAACCGATGTTCTCGATGCGTTCCAAAGCCGCAACTTGAATCACTTTCAGCAGTTGCACGGCCGAGACTTCACAAATGAGTCTTATACGTTGACGTATTCCAGTCCCGTCTATTCGACAGCCGGAGGGTTCATTGCGGTTTCTGAACGAGGCGGAAACAACGACTACGTTCTGGAGGCCTTTGATGCCGATGGAAGTTCGCTTGGCACGTTGGTTGTTGATTCGGCAACGGACTACGTGAGCACCGGCTACCAGTCGGACAACAATCATCAGGATGTCGAGATCGCGGTTTTCGCCATCGACAACCTAGCCACGTTGGGATCGCAAATCTCATCTATCAAAGTTTCTTTTGGCCCGACGAATGACGGACCGGACGGAAAGATCTTCCTGTACGCCGATGCGAGTGTGGTGCAGAAGGCTCGCAATACGGATCAGGACGGCTTCGAAAATGAAGTTGACCTGGACGCAGACAATGATGGTATCAGTGATCTTTTCGAATCGCAGGCAATCGCTCGCGACGCCGACACAAACCGCGATGGGACGGTCAATAATGCCGAGTCTCTAGCATGGTTGCAGGCAAATGTATCGGGCTTCAGTGGCACATCCGGTGATGCTGACGACGACGGTCTGATGGATGTGTTTGATCCGAACTACAACACGCTCGACACAAGCGGGACGCTTGGCACCGACGCAGTAGACTCCGACGCCGATTCTGTTGCCGACTATTTGGATCTCGATAGCGACGGCGACGGAATCGCAGACGTGATCGAAGCCCATCCAACCGCCAGTTACGAAGGCCTTTACGGCAATGACGGTGACGTGACAGACGATGACGCTGATGGCGATGGCGTCATCGACTCGTTTGATTCGAATGACGCGGACGGAGGTGCGGCACTGTTTGGTGGCACTTTTGTGACACCCGTCAATTCGGATGCGATGACGATTGGGGCCAGCGACTCGGCGCCGGATTATCTGGATTTGGATAGCGATGGAGATAGCAAGCTTGATTCCGTAGAACGAGGCATCGTTTCGAATCCACCTAGCTACTCCGATCCTGATGGCAGCGTCAATAATCCGTCAACTCAACTAGCGAATGAATTCGGCGACGCATCTGAAGTCGCCTATCGGGAGGCTGCGGATAGTGACAGTGATGGCATCATTGATCTCCTCGACGTCGATGATGACAACGATGGCATTTTGGATACTGACGAAGGGCTCATAGACGTTAGCAGTAACCCCGTCCCCGACGGCACCGAAGATACGGGCTTCCCCGTCGGGTATTGGTCTGTTCAGTACTATGAAGGGCGAACTGCAATTCCTGATGGGGGCCCGAGTGCCACAGCCTCTATCACTCACGTAGGCGAGGCTTACTTCGGTGTTGGTCAATCTTCTACATTCATGAACATTGGCGGAGCAGATGATACTGTTCTAGGTAGCGAGAGCTTTGTCGCCGAGGTGCCAGGGTTCGTCGCGTCATCAACACCGATTAGTGGAACCCCAACGCACTATGAAGTAGTTCATCGTCGTACCGTAACAGCTAACGGAGTAATCAGTTTTGCCGGACGTCCCGTTGACGATGCACTTCGCGTTGTCATCAACGGCACGACCGTTTTCAATCATTTCCCAGGTGCAGGCTCTCCCGACCCACGCCCAGGTGATCCGCCGTTCACACCCGTGAATATTGCCGTATCAGCCGGCGACGAAGTTGAAATAGTCTTTCAAAACCTAGGCGGCCAAGGCGGGTATGCCTTTACTTTGGATACGCCGGCCGATGTCTTGGGACGAGATACAGATAACGATGGAATCTTCGACCACCTGGATATCGACAGCGACAATGACGGCATCACCGATAACGTTGAAGCTCAGTCTACGGCAAATTACATCGCACCAAGTGGCATTGGTGCGGCGATGGTTGACTTGAACCGCGACGGTTTAGACGACCGCTACGACGATTCTCAAACTGGAGTTGGACAGAATGCGGTCGGAAACTACACCCACTCAGGAAAAGGCCTGACGCTGGTCGATACCGACAGCGGTCTCGCTTCTGCTGACGGAGTTGCCGATTATCTCGACTCCGATAGCGACAACGACGGACTGAGTGACCAAGCCGAATCGGGACTCACTGCTGCAGCAAACACTAATGACACCGATCGCGATGGTTTGCTGGACGCTTACGAGGGCTCAAATGCAGATGATGGATTCGATGTCAACGATGAGAACTTAAATGCATCGGGCAACTTCAGTTTGACTGACACCGATGACGATGCAGCAGCAAATGGTGCTGGTGCGACACCTCTTGTCAATGATCTCGATTTTCGAGATCTGCCGAATCCACCAGCCATAGACTTGGGGAATGAGTCCGCGAGCGGGTTGGATCACTCGGCTTCGTTTGTCGAGGGCGGATCGCCAGTCGATGTTGTTAATGTTGGCTTAGCTGACGTCAACGACTTTAACGAAAACGATGTTGTTGCGTTGCAAGTTGTCGTCGCCAATGTCACGGATGGACCGAATGAGATCCTTGCGGTCAACGGCTTGGCAATTTCGCTGGATGCGGACTTTGTCAACACATCGACGAATCTGGGCGGTGTTCCTGTCGAAATCCATTTTGTTGCGGCGACCGGCCTGTTAACCGTTGAGCCAACGGATGGAGTAACGCCGTTGCCGGAAGTTGCTCTCGACAACTTCATTAAGGGAATGACTTACACGAACAATTCGCAAGTCCCGACTTCCGGCCCAGGCTCAGAGCGAACACTGACGTTCACCGTTGCGGATAGAACGGGGCGCACGTCCGATGCGGCGGTCAGTACTATTTCCGTGACAGAGGTTGATGATCCAGCAATCATCGACCTGAACAGTCCTGCAAGCTCGACGGATGTGAATCGCAACTACGCGACGAACTATACCGAAGGCGGTCCGGACGTTGCGATCGTTGGACCCGACGCGGGTATATTCGACCTTGACGATACGAGTTTGGCTTCGCTGACGATCACCCCTGGCGGGATTGTCGATAGCGATGAGTTCTTGACGATAGAGGGTGATGGAGGAGCCGAGATTGATGTCGAGCTGGACGGCACGGCTTCGACACAGTCGATAACAATCAATGGCACGACTTACACGGTTGTGTACGACGGCTCGGACATTGTCGTGACCAATAGTTCGGGTGACATTGAAACGGTGGATGCAGTGGCTCTGTTGGCTGGAATGACATACGCCAACGATGACTCTTCACCGACCGCTGGAAACAGAACGTTCTCAGTCAAAGTCAACGATGGCGTGTCTGACAGCAACACTGCGATCAGCACGGTCACGGTAGCCAAAGCAGCCGCCTCGGTAGCGTGGTCAGTCAACGGTGGAACGAGCGTCGATGAAGGAGGAAACGTCAGCTACACCGTGACGCTGGACAATCCGCTATTGCAAGCAGGAGAAGTTGCCTCGGTCAATCTGACGCTGGTGAATGGACTCGCAAGCTCCAACGACTACAGCGATTTCAACACAGCCGTTAACAATGCGGTCAACGCCTATAACAGCGGAGCGAATCCGGGGTCGTTATTATGGGACGGAACGACGTTGGCCTTCACCAGCGACGGAACCGGCGCGATGGGCGACCTTAGTATCACACTTGCGGCAACGAACGACGCGTTTCTTGAAGGCACCGAAGACTATATCGTTTCACTAAGTGGGGCTACAAGTTCTACCGGTGAAACAGTCTCAATCAACGCTTCGGCCGCCAGCGTTTCCACGTCCATCAAAGACACCCAAGGTGATGGCGGAGCTGCTGAGCAAGTGGGCGAGTGGTCGATCACGGGAACAACCGACAGCAATGAAAACGGCACGCCGCAGTACACCGTTTCGTTATCGGGTAGCTACGGAGCGGGTGAAGTCGTCAACGTTGATATCGGCCTGACAGACCTCGAAACGAACAGCAACGACTACGCTGACTTTATTGCTGCCGTTCAGGATGCTGCGGACGACTACTCCGGCGACGGAAGCGTTAGCTTCAACCAATCGACTGGAACGATTTCGTTTACGGCAGGTACCGATGGCGACTCGATGTCTTCGCTGGACATTCGTTTGGCTTTAAACGACGACAGTTTGATCGAAGGCTCGGAACGCTACACGGTCGCATTGTCGACAGCAGCAAGCCTCACGAATGCCGGCGTTGTTTTGTCTACGAACAATAGCGTCACTACGACGATCAATGACACCGACGCCAGCGGCGATGCCGAAGGGGACGTAGAGTGGTCGATTACGGGTGATGCATCTGTCGACGAAGGCGGGGACGCGAACTACCAAGTCACATTGACGGGCAGCTACCAAGCCGGCGAAAAAGTCTCGGTTGTAATCGATTTGTCCGACGGGCTCACGAACAACAACGACTACGGTTCGCTTGATGCCGCGTTGACATTGGCTGCGTTGGGTCGCCCTGACCTGACGTACGACTCGTCAACCAACACGCTGACTTTCACTTCGCCAACCAACGGTGCCTCGATGGCTCCATTGGGTTTCTCGCTTGCAATTACCGACGACATTTTGCTCGAAGGGCCCGAGAACTTTTCGATGGGGCTGTCAGGTGCCACAAGCTCAACCGGATTGACGCCAACGATCGACACGAACGCGGTTGCTACAACGATTGACGACACTCAGGGCCAATTTGGACCAGACGAACAAGGTGCTCAGTGGTCCATCACAGGTGACACTTCGGGTGACGAAGGCGGGACAGTCTCCTACACGGTTACGTTGGACGATGGTGCCGGTGGGACGATTGTGTTTGGCCGGAACGAAACAGCAGTGGTTGGTCTTGGATTGACGGATGTCGACACCAACAGCAGCGACTACGCTAACTTCGTCACTGCGGTGAACACAGCAATTGCGGGCTACTCGGGCGACGGATCCTTCACGTTCGACGGAACGCAACTCGTCTGGACTGCAGCTAACGATGGTGATTCGATGTCACCGTTGACGGTCAATGTAAGCCTAATCGATGACCCGTTCATTGAAGGGCCTGAAGGCTACCGCGTCGCACTAACGAACGCAGGTTCGACTTCTGGTGCGGATGTCTCACTGTCCAGCACTGCAAACATCGCGACGAGTATCAATGATACTCAAGGTGACGGTGGGTCTGATGAAGGCGTTGTCGAATGGTCGCTGACTGGCGATCCAACAGCCACGGAAGACGGGGTCGTTGACTACCGCATCACCTTGACGGGACTCTACGGTATTGGTGAGAAGGTTTCGGTCAAACTCGATCTAGATGACATTTCAACCAATAACAATGATTTCGTTCTGTTTGGGAGACACCTGAGTAGCCAAGCAGGCTTCTACGCCTTGGTAGACGCGGCGGTCAGTTCTCGTTCCGATCTAGACTTCGATACAACGACGGGCGAACTGACCTTCACATCGCAATCGCAAGGAGATTCGATGTCCGGTCTCGACTTGCAGATCGCGATCAACGATGACACGTTGATCGAAGGCGAAGAGCTCTTCAGGATCTCTTTGAGTGATGCGACTGTCGGAAGTACCGTTGGGCTGACGCCAACGATTCACGAGACGAACAATTCCGTCACCACCAAGATCAATGATACTCAATTGATCAATTTGGGCGGGTTTGTTCTGTATGGCGATGACGGGCCAGGTGAATGGGCAATCAGTGGTCCGGCCGATAGCGATGAAGGCTCGACGGCACGCTACTCCGTCTCACTGTCTGGTGAGTTTGGCGAGAACGAGGTAGCCACGGTTCAACTCGGGTTAGCCGATCTTGGCACGAATAACGACGACTACGGAAGCGTGCTGGATGCGATTCAAAGTGCAGTCGATGAATACACAGGCGACGGGGCAATTTCCTTCGACGAGTCATCTCGGACCATTACCTTCACGGCTGCAAACGATGGCGACTCCA
This sequence comes from uncultured Pirellulaceae bacterium, assembly GCA_964418725.1. Classification (GTDB taxonomy): domain Bacteria; phylum Planctomycetota; class Planctomycetia; order Pirellulales; family Pirellulaceae; genus CAYNJG01. The sequence continues at coordinate 241 of CAYQMZ010000004.1, read as the reverse complement.
TGGACGACCTGTTTATTGATTTGCCGATCGTAGACGACGATTTCAACGAAGGCTCTGAAGGTTTCACGATGAACTTGATGCACGAAGCGTCGTCGACTGGTGCCAAAGTCTCTATAGGAAACGCGAGCGTTGCCACAACGATCAACGATACGCAAGGCGATGGCGGAACTCCCGAGCAAGGTGCACTGTGGTCGCTTGCCGGTGACACAACGGGCGACGAAGGAGGAACTGTTTCCTACAC